>JBDNHN010000226.1:0-6838 GCA_041688725.1 Gillisia sp. | reverse complement strand
TCACTTTTTTAAATCCTTTAGTGACGGGGCCAAAGCCAATCTGAATATAAAAGCAGAAGGCACGAATGAACATCATAAAATTGAAGCCATTTTTAAAGCCTTTGCCAAAGCCATTAAAATGGCCGTAAAAAGGGATGCCGAAAAAATGATTTTGCCTTCAACAAAAGGAATGCTTTAGGGAAGTTAGAAGAGGAGACAGAAAAAAGAAAAGAGAAAAGAGGAAAGACAAGAGAGGAAAGCGGAATAAGAAGAGAAATATTAATTTGATTTTTATCAGCGGGAATCTGCGACCTTTATCTGTGATCTCGATAGCTGTCAGGAGTGGGAATTTAATAAGGCACAATCATTAAATTAATCTTTGTTCCAGCTTTACAAAAATTAGTCAAGTTCGGAGAAGCAATTTAATATTTATGAAAATAGTGATTATTGATTACGGCGCAGGAAATATACAGAGCATCAAATTTGCGATAAAAAGGCTTGGTTATGAAGCTGTTTTAAGCAAAGATGCCGAGGAGATTTCAAATGCGGATAAAGTGATCTTTCCCGGGGTGGGAGAAGCGGGAAGCGCTATGAAAATGCTGAGATCTACCGGTTTGGATAAATTAATCCCAACATTAAAACAGCCGGTTTTGGGAATTTGCCTGGGAATGCAGCTGATGTGCAAATCTTCAGAAGAGGGGAATACGCAAGGACTGGGTATTTTTGATGTAAAAGTTGTAAAATTTAACGAAGAACTGAAAATACCGCAAATAGGCTGGAATCAGATATTTAATCTGGAATCACAGTTGTTTAAAGGTATTAATGAAAATGAATATGTGTATTTAGTACATAGTTATTACGTTCCGGATTGTGAAGAAACCATCGCCAAAACTGAATATGGAGTTGAATATACTTCAGCAATAAAAAAAGATAATTATTATGGCGTTCAATTTCACCCCGAAAAAAGCAGCGATGCCGGGGCGAAAATATTGGAAAATTTTTTGAAGTTAGAAAGACGAAGTTAAAAGGTTGATATAATAATTTAATGAAAAAGGGATTCAATACCGTAATATAACATAATGTGTTCGGTCACCTTGAAATTGTTTCAGAGTCGCGCTTAATAATATGTTGATTATCAGATGTTAATGAGATGCTGAAACGAGTTCAGCAGGTCGTTGTTCTTTGTCTTTACTAATTACGGACAATCAGTAAAAGAATGATTGAAGGCAGTTTTAACTGCAAGAGAATAGGTACAATAAAAAAACATCCATTTCCGGCAGTTTTAACTGCCGGACAAAGTCTGAATTTGATATTGGCTTTAGCCACATTTTTTATACAGGAGCAAAAAATAGCAAACCTAAATAATTACTAAAAACTAAACTTCTAACATTAGACTTCAAATGAGAATCATACCGGCAATAGACATCATAGACGGAAAATGCGTAAGGCTTTCAAAAGGCGATTACAGCACCAAAAAGATATATAACGAGAATCCGTTGGAAGTTGCAAAGCAATTTGAAGCCCACGGAATTGAATATTTACACCTTGTAGATCTGGATGGGGCAAAGTCAAAGCATATTGTAAATCATAAGGTTTTGGAACAAATAGCTTCCAAAACCAGTTTAAAAATAGATTTTGGCGGAGGATTAAAATCTGATAAAGATTTGCAGGTGGCTTTTGAATGTGGAGCACATCAAATTACAGGTGGTAGTATTGCAGTGAAGGATCCTGAAATATTTAAATCCTGGCTGCAAAAATTCGGAAGTGATAAAATCATCCTTGGGGCCGATGCCAATAATGAAAAAGTAGCCATAAGCGGATGGCAGGAAGAATCGGAAGAAGAATTGATCCCTTTTATTCAGCAATATCAGAATGAAGGTGTGAAATATGTAATTTGTACCGATATTTCCAAAGATGGGATGCTGGAAGGGCCTTCATTCGAACTCTATAAAAAGATCATTGCTGAAACAAAGAATGGATCAGGAACAATAAACCTGATTGCTTCCGGAGGAATTTCAACTTTTAACGAACTTCCCAAATTAGCTGAAATGGGATGTGAAGGAAGCATCATTGGAAAAGCGATTTACGAAGGAAGAATAAGTCTGAAGGAGCTGGAAGCGTTTATTTTGAATTAGTATTGAGTACAAAGTATTGAGATTGGCCATGAACTAAGAGCCAGTATATATAGATTATAGAAAAAAAAACGATTAATACTAATCAGGCAAATTCATAATAATAAAATATTAAAATCTCAACACTAAAAAAAGATGCTTACAAAAAGAATAATTCCCTGTCTGGATATAAAAAATGGCAGAACGGTTAAAGGAATAAATTTTTTGGATCTTCGAGATGCGGGAGATCCAGTGGAATTGGCTGAAATTTATGCCAGATCAGGAGCTGACGAACTGGTGTTTTTGGATATTTCGGCGACAGAAGAAAAGCGAAGAACCCTTGCAGAGCTGGTATTGAGGGTTGCAGAAAAGGTAAATATTCCATTTACTGTTGGAGGCGGAATTTCATCTGTAGAAGACGTAGATATTCTGCTTAAAAATGGTGCCGATAAGGTTTCCATTAATTCTTCAGCGATAAAAAACCCGCAGCTCATCAATGATTTGGCGGCAAAATTTGGCAACCAGTGTATCACGGTGGCTATAGACGCCAAAAAAATAGATGGAGAATGGATCGTACATTTAATGGGCGGACAAATCCCAACCGTTCTCAATTTATTCGATTGGGCTAAAGAGGTTGAAAAACGTGGGGCAGGGGAGATCTTATTTACATCTATGAATAACGATGGTACTAAAAATGGCTTTGCCAATGAAGCCCTTGCCCGGCTTTCATCAGAATTGCACATTCCCATAATTGCCTCGGGAGGAGCAGGAAATATGCAGCATTTTTGCGATACTTTTAAAGAAGGAAAAGCAGATGCAGCTCTTGCGGCGAGTGTTTTTCACTTTAAGGAAATTGAAATTGTTGATCTAAAGCAGGAACTGAGAAGGAATGGGATAGCTGTTAGGATTTAAGAGATGAGAGATTTGAGAAGTTAGATAAAAGAATAGAGAGAAAAGAATATAGATAATAGACTCAAAAAATTTAGAAGTAAGAAAGCAAGATGCAAGTCTAATGTGTTTGAATATTATAATAAAATAAAGTTAGGTTATGAAAATAGATTTTAATAAAAACAATGATGGACTGGTGCCGGCAATAATTCAGGATGCAACTACAAAAAATGTGTTGATGCTGGGATATATGAATGAGGAAGCTTTTTTAAAAACCAACGAATTAAAAAAAGTCACTTTCTATAGCCGGAGTAAAAACAGATTGTGGACCAAAGGTGAAGAGAGCGGAAATTACCTGGAATTGGTGAATATAAAGAAGGATTGTGATAGTGATTCCTTGCTTATTTCAGTGATTCCGCACGGCCCAACCTGCCATACGGGCACTGATACCTGTTGGGGAGAAGACAATAATCCAAACTTCGGGTTTCTGAGTAAACTTGAAGGAATTATTGAAGATCGCAAGAAGTTAAGCGCGATTGAACCTGAATTACGTCATGAAAAAAACAGTTATGTAGTTTCTCTCTTTGATGAAGGGATCAACCGCATCGCTCAAAAAGTAGGGGAAGAGGCTATAGAAACTGTAATTGAAGCTAAAGATGATAATGATGACTTGTTTTTAAATGAAAGCGCCGATTTATTGTTTCACTATTTAATTCTGCTTCGGGCAAAGGGATTTACTTTAAAGGATATCGTAAAAGTTCTGGAAGAAAGGCATTAAACTATTCCTTGCACTCCCAAATTTTCCGGCCTCATAATCTTTATAAGCCTGTTGGATTTCGTCCATGCTGTTCACTACAAATTCACCTCTGGCAACTACAGGTTCGTTTTAAGGGAGCAACATGACGGAATAAAAGAATATTATAGGTTTGGATAAAAAAAGGATTGCCGTAATGGTAGTCCCTTTTTTGTTTCAACAAAAACACCAAGTTTATTCTGAAAATGTCTTTTAAACCAGAGTATTCGAGGGCGATCAAAAGAAATCTTACTACATGTGCCGTCAGTTGATTCTTTGATTATCTGTCTTAATCCAGGCTTACAAAGCCATTTTAATGGCATTATATCCAAGGGATCCCGTAAACCCAAATTTCTGCACTAATCCTAATCCCAAGTTTAAAAAGCTTATTTTTATCCATAATTGGTGGTAAACTTAGGTTTCTAGACAGACTGCCGTTGTGTGCAGGCTGAAAAAATCGTAACTAAATGACGAACAAGGCGATTGATATAAACGAATCTACAATAAAAAAATATGTAGAATCATTACGTCCCGAGAATCCTGAAATTCGGGAACAACTCGATTTTGGATATTCCTATGACGGGAGAGTCGTTATCTTGTATGAAATCCGACCTGTATGGAATGACCCAAAAAAGATTCAACAAATTGAGTTTGCAAAAATCAGATATTATAAATCAAAAAAAGAATGGAATTTGTACTGGATGCGAGCAAGTGAAAAATGGAAACTTTACGAACCATTTCCCAAATCAACGCATTTAGAAAAAATCATAGAAATTATAAAAGAAGATAAATACGGTTGTTTTTATGGCTAATTCTGACAAAAATATAATCCAAGAAATATCTGAAAATCTGGATAGCGGAAATGATTGCTATTACAATCCCAAAACGAACGAAATTGTATCCATCCCGAATTTTTCACATATATCGGACGAAGAAGAATTTGAAGAAATTTTTCAAGTGGATTTAACGAAGGTAAACGAACCAAAGGCGGATTTTATTAAATTCGAAGTTTTGGAAAGTTTTGAGTCGTTCAAAATTATGGAGCGATTTGTTGAACAAATGACTGATCAACAATTTAAATCGGAATTAGAAAACGCTCTAAGAAGGAAAAAACCATTTCAAAATTTCAAATATTCTATTGAAAACTCAGATTTGAGAGAAGAGTGGTTTGATTTTAAACTGAGTGAAATTGAAAAAATAGTAGAAAGTCAATTAATCCGAGGAAAAGCGAATGCACAACACCGCTCATAATTTAAGTTTAAATTTTAGCTGCTATAAACCGTCAAACATTTAACAAATGATGTGCAACAAGCGAAAAATATCCGATTTTCCAGTCGCACAAATCATGTTCAAAACCGTTAACTACAACCAGCTAATGAAAGACAAGCATTATATGGCGGTCATACTTGCAAGAATTGCGGAAAAGAAACAGACAATTTTGGGATGGAATTAGAAAAGTGATATTTTAGAGACCATGTAAAGAAACAATTAACCTGCCGGCAGGCATGGCCGACAAGTCCAAGTTCCTACTCCACGCTACTTGCTAAGCCATTATACAGCATTTAAAAACAACGGGAATTAAACTTCATTTTACGGAAGAATTCTTATTTTTGGTGTAAATGATTAAAAAATGGATATTCAAGCTGAAAAAATAGAATTAGCAAAATTGTTGTTGAATACCAACAATCCTAGAATTATTCAATCAATCAAGCAAATCTTCAAAAAAGAAAAGTCCGCTGATTTTTTAGATGACTTGAATTCTGACCAAATAGCTGAAATTAAAAAAGCTTCATTAGAAATAAAGGAAGGAAAAATCACGGATTATGAGACCTTTATGGCGAAACATAGATAATGAGTAGAAAAGTCATTATTTCAAAAACCGCAGAAAATAAATTAAGCTCACTATTTCAATATCTACTTGAGTTGGTCTGCAAAAGTAAAATCTAATTTCATTGAAAAATTAGACCATAATATTGACCTTATCAAACAAGAACCAGAAACTTTTCCTGAATCTCAAAAGAATCTTGGATTGCGAAAATGTGTAATTACAAAGCAAACAACTTTGTATTATAGATTTGACTCCACGCATATTAAAATTGTTACAATATTTGACACCAGACAAAATCCGAAAAAGCTAAAAGAGGATTTATAAAAAAAATGCAACACAATAACTAAGCATTCGTCTGGCCGGTAAGGCCCAACATGAATGCCGTGTTGACTGAACCGGCTGTTTGTAGGTTGTCCCTATGGAGATTGGTCTGTTTTTAGATGAATTTTTAGAGGACCGGTTATTTGGCCCCAAGATTATAATCCCCTTTTGTACCAGATGAAAAGTAGGACGCTTTACATTTTTTTATGCTTCGCATGGGATTATGAATAATTTTAGGAGCAATAATTAAAATTGACTTTACTTGTCCGTTTTATTTCTGACGTAGATCAGTTTAAAGCGGCCGACTGGATTTTCACGTGATTCCACATCAAAAAACTTATCGATGGAACTGATCATAGGAGTCAGTTTTTGAAATCCATAGTTCCTGGAGTCAAAATTGGGTTGTTTCTTTTGAAGCAATCCACCAACATCTCCAAGAAATGCCCAGCCGTCTTCATCGGCAACATCAGAAATGGTGCTGGCGATCAATTTGATCACTTTAGGGGTGATTTTATCTACATTGTCCTTTTTTTCTGGCTTTCCTTTTACAACTTCAGTTTCCTGCTCTTTGGATACATCTTTCAGAATTTCGATATAAATGAATTTATCACAGGCCACAATAAAAGGTCTGGGGGTTTTCTTCTCTCCAATCCCGATCACTTTCATCCCTGCTTCGCGCAAACGGGTGGCCAAACGCGTAAAGTCACTGTCGCTGGAAACCAGGCAAAATCCCTGAACTTTCTGGGAGTATAAAATATCCATTGCATCTATGATCATCGCAGAGTCGGTAGCGTTTTTACCGGTAGTATATCCGTATTGTTGCATAGGGTTAATCGCATTTTCCAACAATACACTTTTCCATTTTCCAAGTTGCGGTTTTGTCCAATCCCCGTAAATACGTTTAATTGTTGGATTTCC
>JBDNHN010000225.1:0-1561 GCA_041688725.1 Gillisia sp. | reverse complement strand
CTATTTCTTCTATATAATTCTGACCTTTTTCAGACTTAAACCTGATCGTAAACGAAAACACACTGCCTAAACCTAACTCGCTTTTCACCTCCAATTTACTATCCATTAATCCAAGCAGTTTATTGCTTATGGTAAGCCCTAAACCTGTTCCTCCGTATTTTCGGGTTGTGGATGAGTCCTCCTGATCAAAAGCGTTAAACACCTTTTGGAGGTTGTTGGGAGCAATTCCAATTCCTGTATCTCGAATGGAAAAAGTATACAGCATCTCATCTGAATTATTATCACAAGGGATGGCTTCAATTTTTAATTCCACTTCCCCTTTTTCAGTGAATTTTATGGCATTCCCTAAAAGATTGGTAATAATTTGCCGAATACGAATAGGATCTGCATAGACAAAGCGGTTTATCTCTGAAGAAATATTAAGCAGGACTTCCAAATCCTTTTTATGAGCCTGGTGTTTAATAATATTTATTGTTTGTCCGCAAAGATCTATTATATCTGTCTTCTCAATGCTGAGCTCCAGTTTTCCTGCTTCAATTTTAGAAAAATCGAGAATGTCATTTATCAGGTCCAATAAAGTATTGGCAGAATAATAGACTGTCTGCATATATTGCTTTTGGCTTTTGGAAAGTTCGGTTTTCATCAACAGATCAGTAAAACCAATAACCCCATTTAAGGGCGTTCTGATCTCGTGACTCATATTTGCCAGGAATTCCGATTTGGATTTATTTGCCGCTTCCGCTTTAAGCTTTGCATTCACCAGGGAATTTTCCATTTCCTTTCTACGAGTGATATCCTGAATTGTTGAAAGAAGGATTTCCTTTCCGGAGGCATCCTTCATTATAACACTATTGATCAATACCGGGAAGGCTTTACCATCTTTTCTTATAAACTCATTCTCAAAAGGTTCAAAAACTCCGGACTCCATAAAACTGTCTAAATGTGCTTTTTGTCTTTCGAAAAAAGCTTCAGAAGTAAGATCAGCACAATGAATTTGAGTCAACTCTTCTAAATTATAACCTGTAGATTCCAATAATGCTTTATTAGCACTAATGAATTTTAATGATTCCATATCAATTAATCCAATTCCAATAGGTGATAATTCATACAAAGACCTAAATTTGACCTCATTCTCTTTTATAAGAAATTCTGCAATTTTCCTATCGGCGATATTAGATTGTGTCCCGATCATTCTTAAGGGTTTGCCCTGATCATCCCATTCAATAATCTTACCCCGGTCCAAAATCCATTTGTATTGGCCATCTTTACATTTAATACGTTTTTCTATTTTGTAAGTCGGAACTTTTCCATCTAAACAATCTTTCACTGCCCGATCTGATGTTTTTCTTTCCTCAGGGTGAATTCTTTCGTCCCATTCTTTTACGTCCGTTAAAGCTTCTGCGGCATCAAATCCCAGCATATTTTTTGCCTGTTCAGACATATATTGTTTTCCTTCGGGAATGTCCCAATCCCAAACGCCATCCCCAGAGCCTTCAAGTGCAAACTGCCAACGCTGCCTGCTTTCACGGAGTTCATTTTCAATATGTTTAAAACGGGAAAT
>JBDNHN010000224.1:0-4649 GCA_041688725.1 Gillisia sp. | reverse complement strand
GTGAAACTGAAGGCCGGAATTACCAGATAAAAATAGAGTCTGCCAAAGGCAGAATTGCCGATTGAGAAAAATAAATGATTTCAATTTGTAGCTGTATCATTTTTGAAGATAAACCCTCAAAACGCCTGATTTTAAAATTATCAAATTAAAGAGAGGAGTATACAGCTCCTCCGAATTCCCGGATCGGGGGAACCGACGTTAATTTATCAGATTTTTAAACTTATTTGCTGTTTCAGTAGAAACAAAAAAACCATCCCATAAAGGATGGTTTTGTGGAGAATATCGGAGTCGAACCGATGACCTTTTGGCTGCCAGCCAAACGCTCTAGCCAACTGAGCTAATCCCCCAATAACAGGGCCAAAGGTAAAACAAATATTTAAAGTGATAAAATCTTATTTTGAATCTTTGTCAATCTTTTTAGGATAGAAAAACGGTTTAATAATCCTTGGGTTTGCCATCTATGGGGCTGGAGTCCTTCTGGGTAAAAAATTTCAAAGTCGCGTCCAGTACATATTTAAACGCTATTGGGAATTCATCCTGGGTCCAGGGATGGGAGGTGCCATATACGTGATCGGCACTTTCTACAAGAAGAAGTTCAGTTAAAGGGCTCCATTCAAAAAGCTGCCCGGAATCACTCATTGGCACAGAAGTATCGTTACTGCCGTGAACAATTAGATGAGGGATTTTCAGGGATTTTGTCGCTTTTTTGATAGTGAGTCGATTCTCATTTTCCTTAAAATTGGTGTAAAATTGAAAATGATGTGGGAGTTGTTGATTTGTGCGGGAATTGACGATATAATTCACTCCCTTTTTTTTCCATTTCCCTAAGAGTTCACCTTTCGGGAAACGCGAAGCAAAATCACTAACCGAAGAAAAGGTGACAAGCTTTTTGATACGATCATTTTCTGAGGCTTTTATAATTGCAATTCCACCGCCACGGGAATGGCCTATTAAATTGATTTTTGAAGTATCCAGATGCTCCGCGAAGTCAAAA
Organism: Gillisia sp.; assembly: GCA_041688725.1. Classification (GTDB taxonomy): domain Bacteria; phylum Bacteroidota; class Bacteroidia; order Flavobacteriales; family Flavobacteriaceae; genus Gillisia. The sequence continues at coordinate 3,655 of JBDNHN010000224.1, read as the reverse complement.
CCCGGAAGCAACAACCAATCAATTACGGATTGCAGGTCGTCGAGTTCTTTAATATAATTATTGTCTCCAAAAGCTTCAATATCTATAAATTCTGAGGGATGCTTGGGAGAAGTTCCATTGTGGGAAAAATTTAATTTCACGAAGAAAAACCCCTTTTTTGCAAAAGTTTCAGCCATCATATTCCAAGCGCCCCAATCTTTAAAACCTTTATAACCGTGACAGAAAATAACTACCGGTTTTGGCTTTTTTTCAGAAGAAAAAATAAAATCGGTAAGAATAGGTTTTCCATGTTTTCCCTTAAGTTCAATATTTGTTTTTCTAATAATTTCCATATGCGGGTTTTATATCTTTTTCAATAAATTCAGTTTCCGGATCACAAATTTCCAAAATGAGTTTTTTCAGTTGTTCATTAAAATTCTCAAGGATCGTTTTGTCAATATTTGATTCTTTAATTGCTCCTGTTCCGGCTTTGTCTTTTTTTGCAAATTTTAAAAATCCCTGAGCCAGATTTTTAAAGGAGATTACCCCAGCTTCTACGGGTTTATTTTCCGGTTTATTTTGTAACAACATAGTTGCATACATAAGTACCTGGAAGGGCTTCGCGTATTTGTCATAATCGATTGTTAGCTGATCCCAATCTACAATTTCCAATTGATTTTTAGTTACTTTACCGGTTTTATAATCGATGATTCTTAAAATTCCATCAACCAGATCAACCCTGTCAACTTTTCCTCCAATATTTACAGGAAAGTTCAATTCTTCTATATTTAATGATGCGGTTAAATTAGATTCAATTTCTTTAATTTCAATTGGCTTTCCGCTTTCAACTGCCTTAATCTCCATTTTTAGAAAATTGATGACATAACGTTTTACCACCTCAAAAATAAGCAAATTTTTACCTTTTGAGATAGGAGCTTTGCTATAGGTTTTTTCGAATTGCCTAGCGACCTCTGTGGGAGTTCTGTTTAAAAAATCCTGCAAATGTACATGAGTTAATTCCTGGCCAATTAAAGGCGCGTAAAATGCTTCAAGCGTATCATGAACCACAGTTCCCAAAGTATTGTATGCAACGGTTTCCTCCACCTCATCTTTATCCCTGATCCCCAAGATATATTGACGGTAAAAATCGATTGGGTTGCGGATGTAGGTTGTAAGAGCCGAAGGAGAAAATCCTTTTTCGGCACGTTTTTTAAGTATTTCGAGCATCTCCGGGGTTTTTTGTATCCTTTGAAGTTGCTTTTCTATTTTGGGAACTTCAGGGATTACTACCGAATTATTTATAGTGTGCAATGTTTGTTTTTCGACTTCCAGCTGAATCAGGAACCTGCTTTTTTCGCCTCCCATTCGGCTATCAGTATCACTGTCGTGCAACAAGTATATTTTTTTTGCGCGTTGGAGCAGATGATAGAAATGATAGGTGTAAATGGCATCCTTTTCCTTATAAGTGGGCAGGTTGAATGACTTTTTAAGATCGTAAGGAATAAAGGAATTGTTGCTTTTCCCGGCAGGAAGCGTACCCTCATTTACTGAAGTTAATATCACAGTCTCAAAATCCAAAACTCGGGATTCCAGCATTCCCATGAGTTGTAATCCCTGAAAAGGTTTCCCCTGAAAATCCAGGGACTTATTGCTGCTGATTTCATTATAAAAATGATGCAGGGAAGTAATTGAATTAATATGTGGATAGGTTTTTGTCAAATCTGTTAAATTCTCAATTATCAAGTGATATTGATATAGAAATTCCAGATTAAGAGGATCCTGATCATCATTTTTGATGACAAGTTTTAAATGATTTATTAACTCCTTAAAATTGAGCAAAGCTTCCTTAGGTGTAATCTTCTTATCTGAAAAACAAAGTGAGATCAACCCTGCCTGTTCTTTATCAAAAAAGTCCAGAATTTTATCTTTTGACAAATAGAGCAGATTTTCAGCTTTAATAATTGCAATTACTTCATCTGACCTAAAATTAGAGGCTTTCTGGATCACGGCATTGTTCAATATTGAAATCACGTCCTTATAATAAAAACGATCATTTTCAATGTTCAACATCTCGAAGCATTTTTCAAATAAAGCGGAGAATGGACTAAATTTTAAAGGATAACCCATGGTGATGTTCAACGCGCCGATGTTTTCCGGCATCGAGTTGAGCATAGGTAATAAAAGTGATTCATCACCTAAAACCAGTGCTGTAGAGTTTAACTCCTGAGGGCTGAGATTAGCCAGAATTTCCCCGACATATTTTGCTTGTCCAATATTTTTAGGAATTCCAATAATCTCGATCTCTTTTTGTGAAGCGTAATTGGTGGATATAGTCTGAAAATCCTGATTTTTATAATAGGGCCAGTTCGCGGCATAATCCCGAATAAACAGGGAGGCATCATGATTTTGATCCTGAAAATGCACCTCATCGATATCCCAAAATACACGGGCATTGAAATCCAACATTTTTTGGATGATTAGCTGTTCTGCCGTATTCAGGGCATTAAAACCTATAAAAATATAATTATGGGCATTGACTTTGGCAAAATCTTCTATTTTTTCTGAGGCCTGCCTGTAAATGAGTCCCTGGTAGGCCAGTTTGTTTTCCAGTAAGTTTGCTTTTAGGGCCAAGTAATATTCCGGCAGTTTTTTCCAAAATGTGAGGTAATTTTTTATTAGATCAGTCTTTTCCTCGTGTAAAGACCAATGATTGATATCCTGGACTTCAGACAGATAATCAAAAATAGCTTCCGAGGAAATCAGATATCGGTCGATTTCATTAAAATCATGGATAAGCGTTTGTGCCCAATTGCTAAAATTTTCAAAATCTTCGGTTTGATCTGCAGGAGTACACTCTTTGTACACAGCATAAAACTCGAAGAGGGTTGTGACAGAATCTATGGTTTTGAGTTGGGAAACGTTTTCTGTAAATTCCTCTATGCTTAACACCTTTGGTGAGAAAACGGGTTTTTCAACTAGGTTTGAAATTTCCTTTCGCAGGAAAGCGCCAGCCCTTTTACTCGGTAATACGAAGGTGAAATTGGAAATATTAGTGGGTTGCTTCAGCAACTCCTGTAGGATCTGAGAGAGAAATGATATCATAGGGGTAAAATTAAAAAACGCCCCGAATTATCGGGGCGTTTTTAATTAAATTTTCAAGCTTATTCTATGAATATCTCTAGAGAGCTTTTATTTTTTAGTTTTCATTTCTTTGTCTTTATCCAAAGAGATTTCAACACGTCTGTTATCTTGTCTTCCTTTTGAAGTATTGTTACCTGCAATAGGTCTACTCTCTCCGTAACCTTGAGAAGTCATTCTGTTTGCAGGAATTCCTTTAGTTATAAGGAATTCTCTTACAGAGGAAGCACGTTCTTTAGATAAATTCATGTTGTAATCATCACCACCCTGACTATCTGTGTGTCCTTCAATGTGGAATACAGTAGTTGGATATTCTTTCATGATATCTGCAATTGCAGTTAAAGCTTCTGCAGATTCCGTACGAATTGTTGCTTTAGCAAGATCAAACAATACAGTATTAGAATATTCATTCAAGGTAGCAATAGCTTCCGCAGTTACCTCTGGGCAACCATTGTTCGCAACAGTACCAGCAACATCAGGACATTGATCATCTTTATCTAAAACACCATCACCATCACTATCAGGCCAAGGACATCCT
>JBDNHN010000223.1:0-22251 GCA_041688725.1 Gillisia sp. | reverse complement strand
GTTTCCAAATCGGATCTGGAAGCGGTTAAAAAAGCCAAAATAGAACTCGAGTACACCGCTTTAAAACCTTATTATGAGCATTTTGAAGAAGCCATTGATTACTGGACCATCAGACTTGCATTGACTATTCTGGAAAAAGAAGAATAACAACTTTCAAACCACCCAATTATATTTTATTCAAATTCGATCTTGTTCAAAATTAAACCCGAAGCCGGTGCAATGGACTTTATAATCTGGGTATTTTCCGGTTTCAGACTTTTTTCAATATCGGTGAGTTGCAATTCCCCTTTTCCTAACTGAATAAGGGCACCCATCATCAGGCGGATTTGGTTTCTTAAAAACCCAGCGCCCTGGACTCTAAACACATAGCTGGTTTTTGGGAAGAAATTTGCGGTGTAAACCTGATTTATAGTGATTTCCGATTTGATTATAATCCTTTCAAATACAGTGTTTTCAGAAGGTGCTACACAATAATTTTTGAAATTATTAGAGCCTTCAAACATTTTTGCACCGGTTTTCATCAAATCTATATTGAGATTATCCTGAATTGTCGCCATAAGCGGGGCACAAAAAGGATGGTTTTTCTCCCCAAAAGAAAACAGATAGAGATATTCCTTTAATTTTGGATTTTGGATAATATTAAATAAATTATCAACTTCCCTAATATTTATTGCCAGGATATCCGGAGGTAGATTTTTATTGAAAAGGCTCATAAATGCAGGGAAATCCTCCAAGGGCTCATCGTATAAAAATAATTCAAACGCTGCCTCATTGGCAGATACCATGGCATCAGTCCGGCTGGAGCCAAGGATCTTAGTCTGGCGGTCCGGCAAAATAAATTTCATGGTTTTTTTAATGAGTCCTTCTACGGTTTTTAAATTGGGTTGGCGCTGCCAGCCGTGTAAACGGTAACCCAAGTATTGTAATTTTATCAGGTAATAATAGCGTTTTCGCTGCAAAGTAGATGTTTTGGGGCGAAGTTAGTAAGAAAAATCAGTTTGCCGTTTTCTGTTTTCAGGTTTGTCGTTCCGAACTCCTGTGAAGAAACAAAAAACCTCCCCGGCATGTCCTTCTGAACGCAGTGAAGAATCCCGCGTACTCAATGGGCGAATCCTGTTTGATAGCCGATAAAAGTTTCACTACTCCTGCCCTCTCGCCTACACCATAAGGATTCTTCCTCGCCCAAAAGCTCGTTCAGGATGACAAAAAAAAGGGGAATTGCTCGTTCAAATAACAAACTAAACGAATATAGATGTAAAATTGTTTAGCTGTTGAATTGTGGTGTATTGTAGGGATTCTTCCTCGCCCAAAAGCTCGTTCAGAATGAAAAAACCACCTTGTATAATTTCTCTAACTTTCTTTGCTCTATTTTCTATTCTCTTTATTCTAACTTCAAATTTTACACTTCTAATTTCCCAAAGCTTCCCTCAAAACAGAAACCGGATGTTTTGCCTCTCGTTTTGTTCCATCAAAGATCTGATGTCTGCAACTGGTTCCGTTCGCCGCGATAATTGTTTCTGACGGACTTTTTCGGACCGCTGGAAACAGGCTTTGTTCCCCGATGTTCATACTTATTTCGTAATGCTCTTTTTCGTAACCGAAAGAGCCTGCCATCCCGCAACAGCCCGAGGAAATAATCGTGACCTTGTAATTTTTGGGAAGGTTAAGTATATCAAAAGTTACCACAGAATTGGATAATGCCTTTTGGTGGCAATGGGCGTGGATCTTAATGATCTTTTCTTCGGAAGTAAATGAAGAAGCTTTTATATTCCCTGCAAGAATTTCATCTTTCAGAAATTCTTCGATTATAAAACAGTTTTTTGAGAACTTTTCTGCTGCTGAAGGATCTTCCGCCAAACGCAGATATTCGTCCCTGAAACTCAAAATTGCTGAAGGTTCAATACCAATTAGCGGAGTTTCGTTTGAAATAAGATTCTTGAAAAGATCGATGTTTTTATTGGCGAGCAGCTTGGCTTCCTCCAAAAAGCCCTTGGAAATATGGCTTCTTCCGCTTTCATGGTTTTCGATAATTTTTACCCGGTAATTCAGTTCACTCAGTAATTCAAGCGTATCGATTCCTATTTTCGCATCCATGAAATTTGTAAACTCATCATTGAATAAATAAACCGTTTTTATAGGATCTGAAACATCCAATTCCAATTTGTGTTTCTGGTAATAACTCCATAAGCTTTGCTTAGCAAGCTTGGGAAGACTTCGCTGCGGAGCGACTCCCATCACCTTTTTTGCAATTCCGGAAGTAAGCTTGTTTGTAAAAAAAAAATTAGCCAGACCGGGAACCATTGAAGCTACCCGGTTCATTTGCGCATTATTTGCAAAGGCTTTGCTTCGCATTGATTTCCCATTGGCTTTTTGATATTGATACTGAAATTCTGCCTTTAATGCAGCAACATCTACTCCGGACGGACATTCGCTTTTGCAACCTTTACAACTGATGCACAAATCAAAGACTTCTTTTAATTCCTGGTGATCAAACTTGTTTTGCTTATCAGAATTGGTGAGAAATTCCCGCAATGCATTTGCCCTTGCCCTGGTAGTGTCTTTTTCGTTTTTGGTAGCACGATAACTTGGGCACATAGTTCCGCCGGATTCTACAGATTTACGGCAATCCCCGCTTCCGTTGCATTTTTCGGCCAAACGCAAAATTCCCTCTGATTCCTCAAAATCCATCAGTGTTTTTATTTCAGGTTCCTTCCTTTCGGGTATATATCTTAGGGAAGTATCCATTGCCGGAGCATCTACAATTTTTCCGGGGTTAAAAATATTTTTAGGGTCAAAGGTATTTTTAACCGATTTTAGGATCTTATAATTTTTTGAGCCTATCATAAATTCTATAAACTCGGCTCGCAATCTGCCATCTCCGTGCTCCCCGCTCATAGAACCCCGATATTTTTTCACCAGGTCCGCAACCTCTTCTGTAATCGTTCTGAAAAGTTTTACGTCTTCTTGCTTCTTTAAGTCGAGAATGGGGCGTAAATGCAGTTCACCTGCTCCGGCATGTGCATAATACACGGCATCCTGACCATGGCTTTTCATGATTTGGGAAAATTCGGAAATATAATTAGCCAGATCGGGTAAGGCCACTGCAGTGTCCTCAATACAGGCAACCGCCTTTTTATCGCCTATCATATTTCCCAAAAGTCCAAGTCCGGCTTTACGAAGTTCCATTGCCTGGTCTATTTGTTCGTCCTTTAAAACCGGTAAAGCATAAGTCAGTTTTGACGCATTTAATCTTTCCAGTAGAATCCGGATCTGCACCTCCAGATCCTCCGCGGTTTTTGAACGCAATTCCAGCATGAGGATGGCTTTGGGATCTCCTTCAATAAAAAATCTGTTTTCTTTATACTTTAAACTTTGTTTGGTGCAATCAAGAATGATCTTGTCCATCATTTCACAGGTATACAAGTCACTTTCCATGCAGGGAACAACTGCCAGCATGCAATCTTCAATACTGGAAAAATGAGCAGCTACAAGCGCAGAATATGTTGGCGGAATCATGTCGAGCTGCAAAGTGCTTTCTGTGGTGAATGCCAGTGTGCCTTCACTTCCGGCAAGCAAACTGCAAAGGTTTAATGCTTTTTCAGTTTCAGAAAATACTTCAGTTGAAATAAGCGTGTCAATTGCATAACCGGTATTTCTGCGATGAATAGTTTCTTTAGGGAACTTCTCTCTTATCTCTTGTTGAACTTCAGCAGGGGACAATAAATTGTATAATTTCTTATAAATAGTACCCTCCAGGGAATTCAGGTTAGATTTCCGCTGAAATTCTTCCGAAGAAACAGAAGAAAATTCGGCAGTATTGCCATCGCTTAAAAGGCATTTAAGTTTTATCAATTTGTCCCGGGTGCTGCCGTATTTAATAGATGTGGTTCCGCTGGAATTATTTCCCACCATTCCACCTATCATACATCTGTTGGAAGTTGACGTATTCGGGCCAAAAAATAAATTGTATTTTTGAAGTTCCCGGTTTAAATCATCCCTAATTATCCCCGGTTGTACCACAGCTGTGTGATTTTCGGGATCTATTTTGAGAATTTTATTGAAATGTCTTGATACATCCACCACAATCCCGTTTCCTACACATTGTCCTGCCAAGGAAGTGCCGGCTGTTCTTGGAATCAGGCCAATTTCATGTTTTCCCGCAAAATGGATCAGGATCTTTAAATCTGATTCGTTTTTAGGATAACATACCGCCAAAGGGAGTTCCCGGTAAACCGATGCATCTGTTGCATAGATGCTGCGGTGTAAATCGTCGTAAAAAAGCTGGCCTTCAAGGTCTTGGCTTAATTTTGTTAAAATTTCTTTCATAATTTGGTTAAAATTACGAATTAATTTAGATTTTGGTTAACAGGTTTTTAATGATTATTAACAATACATTGGCTTTACTGCGCATTAACATATCATTTTAACACTTAAATTTACACGAGTTTTAATAACTAAAAATAAAAAACAAAAAATATGAAAAAATTAATTTTATTAGCAATTTTTGTAATTGGAGCTACGGCAGCAACCCAGGCACAAACCATTTCAGAAAACGCCCTTGGTTTACGATTTGGTGGAGGTAATGGTTATGGAGCTGAAGTTTCTTACCAACGTGGATTGGGTGATAACAACAGACTGGAATTTGATTTGGGTTGGAGAAATGACAGCAATAATTACGATGCGATAAAACTTGCCGGCTTATACCAATGGGTATGGAATATTGAATCCGGTTTTAACTGGTATGCAGGTCTTGGTGGTGGAGTTGGAAGTATAGATTCTAAAAATAGAGATAAATATTATGATGAAACCTTTATATTTCTAGCAGCAGATATAGGAATTGAATACAATTTTGATATTCCTTTATTGATTTCCCTGGATTTTAGACCAGAACTTGGATTCCATAATAATGATAACGATAGAATAGACGATTTTTCTCCAGACATCGCTCTTGGTCTTCGTTACCAGTTCTAGTAAATTAGGATAACTTTATATTTAAAGCTGATTAAAAACTACGTTTTTAATCAGCTTTTTATTTTTTCTGAAAGTGCCTTCTCATAAAGAGCTTCATATAAAGGCACAATTTTAGCGATATCAAAAATTTTGGCTCGGTTCCATGCGTCCATTTTGAATCGCAGCAATGTTTCTTCATCTTCCAGAATAGAAATTCCGAAATCTGCCATTTCTTCCACATTTCCAAGATCTCCTAAATATCCGGAAACCCCGTGTATGTTCAATTCCGGTATTCCGCCACTGTTTGAGGAAATTACAGGAACACCATTTGCCATTGCTTCCAGCGCGGCAAGACCGAAGCTTTCTTTTTCTGAGGGAAGAAGGAAAAGATCTGAAAAACAAAGAATTTCATCTACTTCATTGCTTTGACCCAGAAAAACAACTTTTTCTTCAATCCCTAATTCCACCACCAAATTTTCAGCCATTTCTTTTTCAGGACCTTCTCCAACCATGATCAGTTTGGATTTAACCTTTTTCTGAATAGTATCGAAAATCCTGATCACATCTGCTATACGCTTAACAGGCCTGAAATTACTCACATGCGAGATTATTTTTTCATCCGGCTGCGCCATCAGGGATCGTTGGCAATCGGTATATTTTTTTTGATATTTTGAAATATCTATAAAATTGGGTACTACGTGAATTTCTTTTGTTATTTTAAAAGAACGCAGGGTGTCTTCTTTTAAACTTTGAGAAACGGAAGTTACTACATCGCTGTGGTTGATGCTGAAGGTCACAGCAGGTTTATAAAAAGGATGATTCCCAACCAATGTAATATCGGTACCATGAAGGGTTGTGACCATAGGAAGGAAAATACCTACCTCCTCCAGCATTTTTTTGGCCATATAACCAGCGTATGCATGTGGAATAGCGTAATGAACATGTAAGACTTCGATTTTATAAAGTTTTACCACATTTACCAGTTTACTGCTGAGTGCGAGTTCGTATGGCTGATAATGGAAAAGAGGATATTCAGGAACATTTACTTCGTGAAAATGGATATTACCGGTTAATTGCTCCAGTTTCACGGGATGCTTGTAGGTTATAAAATGAATTTCATGACCGCGTTTTGAAAGCTCCATTCCCAACTCGGTTGCAACTACTCCGCTTCCCCCAAAGGTTGGGTAACACACTATGGCTATTTTCATATGTAGATTTTTATTGTTTTTTATAGGTCATATGTAATTCGCATATCTTCATCGGTGTTTGTATCGTGTTTTCGTTATGCTCATTTCACAAATTATTCTGTATTTTTTGCCAAGGTTTTGATCCTCCCGGTTCAGAACAAGTTGGCCTTTTTAATTTAAATACTCTTATGGGCTAAAAATCTATAGATTCGTAAATAATGCTTTGAATTTTTGAACGGATATCCTCTCTTATCAATTTTCGGTTATCCACATCGGGATTGATCCTGTTGCATAAAAATACATAAACAATTTCTTCCTCAGGATCTGCCCAGGTAAAAGTTCCCGTAAACCCGCTATGACCAAAACTTGACAATGATACACAGCCACAGGTAGGTCCAGCCGTACCGAGTTGAGGTTTGTCGAAACCCACTCCCCTCCTTACATTTTCTTCACAATAATAGCAGGTGTTGAATTTGTTCAATGTTTTTTGATCAAGATAACGTTTCCCACCATAAGTTCCACTGTTTAGATACATCTGCATAATTTTGGCTACATCATTGGCATTGCTGAACAATCCTGCATGTCCGCCAATTCCTCCTTGCATTGCAGCTCCCTGATCGTGAACATGACCGTGAACCAATTGCCTTCGCCATAATTGATCGTTTTCGGTGGGGACAATTTGTGCCAGTTTAAATTTTTCCATTGGCAAATAGGTGGTATAATTAGCGCCTAATGGTTTATAAAAATGCTCCTGGGTGAGCTTTGCCAGGGAGGAACTATAATAATCTTCCAGATAATATTTCATGATATAAAATGGCAAATCACTGTATTTATACCCAATAGTTCGTTCTAAATCACTATCTCTGATGCTACTCATAATAGAATCCCCGATATCGTTTCTTATATACATGTTCTCCGCTACCGCGGTGCTAAATCCAACTGTAGAGGAATCCCGATAATATTTAATTGATGGGCGCTTGGTAGTTCTGTCAATTGTAGGCACATAAAACGGCAACCAGGGGGTTAACCTGGCATAATGCATTAACATATTCTGTAAACTGATATCTGCTTTATTTGAATTTTTGAAGAATGGCATGAAATCACCCAATTTTGATTTAAAATTCAAAGCCCCATTTTCTTCCAGTTCCATAATTAACGGAAGGCTTGCAAGTATTTTGGTAAGTGAAGCCAGATCATATAAGGAAGAATCGGTTACCGCAATTTGTTTTTCATAGGTATGAAAACCAGCATTGCGCTGATAGATCACCTTTCCTTTTCGGGCTACCAGCACCTGTAGCCCGGGGGTCATTTTTCCTTCTAAGGCAACATTTATTATCGAATCGATTTTTTTTAGTTTCTGTGAATTCATTCCCACCGATTCCGGAATTCCATAAGATAGCCTGTCTAAAACTTTTGTGTAATAGCCGGTGCCCACAGGGAAGTTGCTCCCAAGGCTTACGGGCAATCTTCCTTTTGCTTCCAGGGCGCCAAAAATAATTTGCGCTGACTTTTCCTGGGCAACCGCAGAGTTTTGGTAACTTACTACAATGCCCTCCAGATCACTGCTGGATTTTAAATCCAACAACGCATAAGGTCTTGTAAAAACATCCAGTATGGTTATATTGTTTCTCGCAATTTCCTGGATCCAAGTGAGTTCATCTTTACTGAATTTATAACTTGCCCAGGGAGAAGCATTAGATTTGTGAAAACCCAATATCACATAATTATACGCCTTCAGTTTTTCCAGCAATTCATCGAGTTTCGCAGCCTTCACCCAATCAACCTCGGTATATTTGGAAAGTTGTTTCAGAAAAGGGGCTCCATCGGCATCCCCAAAATTCACATAAGCTATTTTTTTGGTATCCAAATCTTTGATAGGAAGGAGCCCTTTGTTGTTTTTTATAAGCGTAATGGAATTTTCAATTAATTTATCATAGAGCACAAGGTCACTGATGGTATTTAGATCCTCGACCAAATTGGATTTATCCACGGGTTTATAAGTGTTTAACCCGACTTTATATTTAGCAAAAAGAATTTTTCTCACCGAATAAGCTAAACGTTGTTCGGAAATTACTCCGGACTTATAAGCCTCAATTATCACTTCCGAAGCTTTTGGAGTGTCATCTAAGCCCAGCAAAACATCATTTCCGGCAAGAAAAGCGGCCAATTCCATGTCCCCCGGATCCTTATAATTTGTGATGCCCTTCATTTTAAGGCCATCTGTAAAAATGAGTCCTTTAAAATCCAGTTTTTCCTTTAATATATCTGTTACGATCGTTTTAGATAAGGAAGAAGGCAGATCTTCTTGTTCCTCCAGGCTTGGAACATTCAGGTGAGCCACCATAACACTTGAAACCCCTTCCTGAATTAATTTTCTGAAAGGATAGAGCTCTATACTGTCAATTCTGGCTTTTGAAAAAGAGATGGTGGGCAGGGTTTTGTGGGAATCAGTATGGGTATCACCATGGCCGGGAAAATGTTTGGCATTAGCTAAAATTCCTTCACTTTGCATGCCCTTCATAAATGCCAGGGCTTTCTGGGTGACGTTAACTTTTTTCTCGCCAAAGGAACGATTCCCAATAATTGGGTTATCCGAATTTGTATTGATATCTACAACCGGAGCAAAATTAATATGCACTCCTAATCGTTTGGAATTACGTGAAATAGCGGCTCCGGCTTCTTTAATAAGTTGAAGGTTTTGAATTGCGCCCAAAGTCATGTTCCAGGGCAGGGAAAAGGTAGAATCAAGTCTCATGGCCAATCCCCATTCGGCATCCATTCCTATTAATAAAGGAGTTTTGGAGAGTGCCTGATATTCGTTGTTTAATTTTGCCTGTTGCTGTGGCCCTCCCTTGGAAAATATAATTCCCCCAACATGTTGATCCCTGATAAGCTCCTTTATTTTGTCAGTTTCCACAAGGGATTTGTTGGAATAAATATCAACCATAAATAATTGGCCCACCTTTTCCTCCAAACTCATATTGTTGTACAAGCTATCTACCCAGATGCGCTGTTCAGCATAATCAGTAGATAACAAAGGATTTGATTCCTGGGCAAAAATATGAGGGGAAACCGCAAGCAAGAAAAATATAACTAAATAAAGCTGAAAAAACTTCATTTAGGGATTACTTTAAAAAACGGTTGTGCCAGCTTTCTGAAGCAGGAACTTCCCAATCTGTAAGATACTCTGCTTTAGTGTTTACCAAATTATTAAATACGATTGTATTTGGAGAAACCGCCTTTTCTTTTGCCATTTTTCTGAAGTCGATAAGATTCTTATAAGCAATGAATTCTCCCTGTTTATAACTCACATTCATTTTATCTAATAATTCTACATTGTACTGTTTTTCAAGTCGTTGAATAAAATAAACTGAAGCGTCTATTGAACACCCGCTTGCCATATTCAATTCCTGATCAAGGCCGAAAATTATAAAACGTTTGTATCGAATTTCGAATGAAGCTTTTAAATCGGATCCATGAACGGTCCATTGGGTAATAAAATCTTCTGATTGGGTTTTTATTTCCTGAAGTTCCTGATCTGAAAAAGATCGGTTGGCCTGATAGATCCAGACCCTGGACGAATCGGGTAAATTTTCGAAAGGTATTAGCATTTTCTTTTGTGGATTTTATTTTTACAAAGCTACTTTAATATAGGCATTGCCTCAAAGATAGTACCAATTAATTAGGAAGTTTAACGTATTAAAATAAGTTCAACAAATTACCGGTTGTTATAATTCTTCAGCGTTGGCAATCATCTCAGCCACATCCATAACCTGAACTTTTCCATCCTGATCTTTCCCTTTAACTCCGTCTGTCATCATTGTCATACAAAATGGGCAACCCGAAGCTATAATTTCAGGCTCTACTTCCATTGCCTGTTCAGTACGTTCAATATTCACCTCTTTATTTCCGGGTTCGGCCTCTTTAAACATTTGTCCGCCGCCGGCACCGCAACAAAGTCCTTCACTCTTGCATTTACGCATCTCTAAGAGTTCGACTTCAAGTTTCCTTAATAAGTCTCTGGGAGCTTCATACTCGTTGTTTGCACGCCCTAAATAACAGGGATCGTGAAAGGTAATTCGTTTGCCTTTAAATTTACCGCCTTCAACTTTTAAACGGCCTTCATCCAACAGGGATTTCAGGAAAGTAGTGTGGTGCATCACCTCATAATTACCACCCAATTCCGGATATTCATTTTTAATAGTATTAAAGCAATGAGGGCATGCCGTAACTATTTTTTTGATTTCATAGGAATTTAGCACTTCAATATTGGTAACGGCCTGCATTTGGAAAAGAAATTCATTCCCTGCACGTTTGGCCGGATCTCCGGTACAACTTTCTTCGGTACCCAGCACCGCGAAATCCACCTTGGCATTTTGTAAAAGTCGCACAAAGGCCTTTGTGATTCTTTTTGCACGATCGTCAAAACTTCCCATACAGCCAACCCAAAATAAAACTTCAGGTTTTTTACCTTCTGCCATATATTCTGCCATTGTTGGAACTTTTATTGCTTCTGCCATTTTATTTTTCTTTAAAAACTTGTGGTTTATTTTTTTATAATACCAAAATTACAAACTTCACTTTTTGTTAGATAGCTCTTCCCAGCGGTTTGTCTATTCAATTAAAATTGAATATCTAAAATCTCCCGTCTATAGGCATTGTATTCTCAAACTGAAATATTTCTAATTTTCTTCTGCCCAATTCAACCTATCCATCTGGTTATAAGGCCAGGGTGCTCCGTTATTCTCAATATTGGTCATCGCTATGGCAAGATCTTTAGGTGCAGCGCTTTGCTCCATCACCAAATAACGTCGCATATCTAGAATTATAGATAACGGATCTATTCCTACCGGACAAGCTTCTACACAAGCATTGCAAGTAGTACAAGCCCAAAGTTCTTCCCTTAGAATATAATCATCAAGCAATTGTTTCCCGTCATCTTCAAACTTGCCTTTTTTATTGATGATCTCACCAACTTCCTCAAGACGATCCCGCGTATCCATCATGATCTTACGGGGAGAAAGTTTCTTCCCGGTCTGATTTGCCGGGCACTCTGCTGTGCACCTTCCGCATTCGGTGCAGGTATAAGCATTTAACAACTGGATCTGGTTGAGATCCATAACATCTGAAGCTCCAAATTTTTCAGGCACTTCGTTTTCCGCGCCTTCTGCCGGAGCAGCATAGGGATTGGCATTGGGATCCATCATCAACTTTACCTCATTGGTCACCGCTTCCAAATTATCCAGTTTCCCTTTTGGGGTTAATTTCGCGTGATAGACATTCGGGAATGCCAGTAAAATATGTAAATGCTTGGAATAATATAAATAGTTTAAGAAGATCAAAATCCCAATAATGTGCAGCCACCAGGAAGATCTTTCTATTATGATGAGACTTGCATTGCCAAAGCCTTCAAACCAGGGCAATAATACCTGGCTTATTGGAAAAGCTCCTGCAATTCCTGCGTTCTGTGCATAATGGACTGCTCCGTTAAGTTGTAATTGATGATCGGCAGCATTCATGACCAAAAACAAGGTCATCAGGACCATTTCAAAATATAAAATGTTTAGTGCATCATTTTTAGGCCAGCTAGTCATTTCCTTATTCCAGAAGCGCGGAATTTGTAAGATCATTCTGCGTATCCAAAATACAACTACAGAAACCAAGACCAGGATTGCGAGAATTTCAAAGGAACCGATAAGAAAACTATAAATACCTCCTAAAAATGAAAGAATTCGGTGAGTACCGAATATTCCGTCAATTATTATTTCAAGGACTTCAATATTTATTATAATAAATCCCAGATAAACAATGATATGTAAAATCCCTGCGATTGGTTTCTTTACCATTTTGGATTGCCCGATAGCAATTCTCATCATTTGAGCAAAACGTTCCTTTGGGTGATCGTTTTGGTCTACTTTACGCCCAATTTTAATGTTTCGAATAATCCGGCGAATATTTCTGGTAAAAAAGGCAATTCCGCCAATGAGAACAAATAAAAAAACAATCTGTGAAATAAGTTGCATACTTTTTTATTTTAAAGAATCCTTTGGAGCTTCATAGGATTCAGTCTTTTTTCCGAATACAGAGAAGTGAACATATCTTTTTGGATTCAATTTTATGTCTTGCATGAGTTGTTCCATTTGTTTTGTAGCGCGATCAAGATTATCGTATACCTTGTCATCTGTCAGTAGTTTTCCTGCAGTTCCTTGTCCGGTGCTTAAATTATTCGATATTTTTTCAAAATCGGCTATTACCTTTTCCAAATCATCGGTCATTCCCTTAATATTCACCTGGGCCAGTGTATCTGAGAATTTATTGAAATTTCCCGACATTTCATCAAGATTAGTAAAGGTTTGATTCAACTTGACCGAATTGCCTTCAACAATTCCATTTAAAGACTTTGCGGTAGCTTTAAAGGATTTTACCGTTTCGGCCAGATCATCAAAAGAAGCTGATATATTATTTCTGGTTTCCGGATTTAATACTTGATTAAATGCCGTCAGTAAGGAATCTGCATTTACAATTACCCTTTCAACTTTAACCTGCAAAGGGGTAAGTCTTTCGTTTACCAATTCCATTATTCCTTCCTCAATATCACCAGGCAGGGTATCACCTGTTTTGGCCATTATTTTTGAATTATAATCGGGAACAATGGCCAGGGATTTTCCGCCGATGAGTCCACCGCCATAAATTTGGGCAAGGCTATTTTTGGAAAATTTAAAGTCGCTGTTAATGGAAAATGTTGCAATAAGCAATCCGGTACCATTTAAGAAATCTATTTTTCGGATATGACCTACCTTAAGTCCATTGATTGTAACAGGTGAGGATTGTGACAAACCTTCCACATCGGAATATATAGCGTAAAAAGTTCGACTTGAATCTAAGAGATTTTTACCTTTAAGAAAACTGTATCCAAATATTAGAATAACAATAGCGACAATCGCCAAAATACCGGTTTTAACCTCTTTAGTATATTTCAATAGTGTTTATTTTAGAATATGAGCAAATTTAAATATAAAAATATTAAAACACCCCTATTTAGCCTGAGATTTTAACGCCTCATTAACGGTAATCTTCTTGCCTTCCTTAAATGCCACCAAATAACTTTCGGTATACCCCTTGTTTTTTGCCTTCTGGTGAAGCTTTTGTATTTGGGAATAACTGGAGGTTGCACCAAAGTAGTATTTATACCATTTCCCTTCCTTTTCCCTAAAAACAGGATTCAGACCTTTAAAATTTGAGGATTTCGGTTCTATTTTTCTGGAACTTGCTGAGAGTTGTACCTTAAAAGTTACATCTATAAAGGTATCATCAAATTCCTTTTCAAGAACGACTTTTACCGGAGCATCTCCGCCTAAATTATCAAGAACCTCAAGATTTATATTGTGACTGTAGTCCATTACCGCATCTACAATGGCTCCTGCCATTTTTGATTGTCCTGTATTGCTGTTTAAAAATGGCCCTTCGCTGGAATTGGTAAGAAACCCGGTTTCTATTAAAACACTGGGCATATAGGTTTGATGGAGCACCAGAAATCCTGCTTGTTTTACGCCTCTATCATTCCTGTTTAAATCGTTGGTGAATTTTTTTTGAACGAAATCTGCAAGAAGTATACTTTGATCCAGGTATTCTTCCTGCATAATCATCATTCCTATATAGGATTCCGGAGAATTGGGATCAAATCCATCATAGGTGACATCATAATTCTCTTCCAGAAAAATTACTGAATTTTCCCGTTTAGCAACTTCAAAGTTGGATTGGTTTTTATGAAGACCCAACACAAAGGTCTCTGTGCCATAAGCTTGTGAATTGTGCGCGTTGCAATGCACCGAAATAAAAAGATCGGCCTTTGCGTCATTGGCAATTTTAGCGCGCTGATCAAGCGGAATGAATACGTCTGTATCACGGGTATAAATGACTTTAATATTTGGATTTTTTTCCAATTCCTTCCCCACTTTTAAAACAATGCTCAAAGCGATATCTTTTTCATGAAATCCTCCTCCCCGGTTTCCGGGATCTTTTCCGCCATGACCTGCATCCAGGACAACTATAAAATTAGATTTAACTGGTTCCGGTTTTAAAGGAGTTGAGGCGATTAATACAAATCCGATAAATACTAATACGAGTAGTTTAAGGAGGGGTGTTTTCATAAATAATTTAACGATATATTAGGACAATTATTTTAATGTTTTATTTTTTTTCAAATCCCAAAAGGAAGCTAAAAAAATATATGTAATTTTGACTATTCAATAAGCAAGCCATTCTTGACAAAAATACCACTTATAGCATTGCGGACAAACTCAATTTATATTCTTTTTTCCTGTATTATTTTGCTGTTGGCCCCTGAATTTTCTTTGGCCCAGGAAACTAAACCTACAGGTGGAATCCAAATTGAGGCTGAAAGGGACAGTATTGTACGCGTTGCAGATTCTCTCTCCCCTGCAACCAGAATTGTGGAACAGGACACTATAAAAACAGATTCAGTAAAAACCAAAACGCCTCTTTTATCTGATGTGATCACTTATATGGCTGAAGATTATATGCGGATTAGCCGAAAGGAAAATCGGATGTATTTATTTGATCAGGCACAAATAACCTATGGAGATATGGTAATTACCGCAGGATTGATCATTATGGACAATGAAAAAAATGAAGTCTACGCCTACGGAATCCCGGATTCTACAGGCGCCTATTCACAACATCCAATATTTACCCAGGCACAAAATACCATTGAGCCGGATTCGCTCCGATTTAATTTCGATTCCAAAAAAGCCCTGATCTATAATTCCAGAACTGAAGAAGGATCTTTCAAAGTGCTGGGTGAGATTACCAAGCGTGAAAACGATTCGGTATATTTTATGAAAAATGTGCGTTTTACTACTTCTGAAAATGCGGAAGATCCCGATTATTACTTTTATGCCCGAAAAATTAAATTTGTTCCCAAGAAAAAAATTGTCACCGGCCTGGTAAATATGTTCATTGCCGATGTACCTACTCCCCTGGGCCTGCCTTTTGGGTATTTTCCCATGACCGAAGAACAAACCTCGGGTTTTATTATCCCATCCTTCGGGCAAACCAACCAAAGGGGCTATTTTTTACAAAATGGGGGGTATTACTTTGCAATAAGTGATTATGCCGATTTATTGGTTTTAGGAGATTATTATACAAACGGGAGTTATGGTTTACGCCTGGAATCCAATTATGCACTTAAGTACCGATTTCGTGGAAATGTCAATGTCAGGTATGAGAACCTTCTTGAGAGTGAACGTGGATTCCCGGATTTTGCCCAACGTACTGTATATAACCTTCAATGGTCACATTCCCAGGATGCTAAGGCAAATCCAAATTCAAGATTTTCAGCATCAGTAAACCTTGGAAGCAGTGAATATTATCAGGCCTCTGTCAATCAGGCCAATTCTGCAAATTTCCTTAATAATTCCCTGAGTTCTTCGATTTCGTATTCCAAGACCTTCCGGGGTGAGCCACAGGTCAATCTCAATGTGGTTGCTACTCATTCACAAAACACCAATACCAAGGAAATAAATATGACCCTGCCTACAGTGCAGGCAAGTGTTTCCAGGATTTATCCGCTTGCGCCTAAGCTTGGCGCAAAAAAAGGATTGATACAAAATATCAACCTTCAATATAACTTTAGAGGAGAAAACAGGATTAATACCACCGATTCCTTGTTTTTTAAACCTAAAATGTTCCGGGATGCCAATTTTGGAGCCCAACATAGTATTCCTATTTCAACAAACTTCAAATTATTTAAATTCTTAAGCGTTAGTTCCAGTGCTAACTACGAGGAAAATTGGGTTTTTAAAACCTTTAACCGTTCTTTTGACCAGAATACCAGGGAAGTTTTGATTGACACAGTGAGTGGATTTGACTCCTACCGTACCTATAATTTTAGCACCAGTATTGGGACTACACTTTATGGGTTGGTCAATTTTGGAAAAGAAAAGAAAATTCAGGCCATAAGACATGTAATGAGGCCTTCCATTAGTTATAATATCAATCCCGCCTTTGACCAATATTGGGATCAATATGAAATCGAGAATGAAATTGACCCTTCACTTAATAAATTTGTGGATTACTCAAGGTTTCAGGGCACATTGTTTGGTGCTCCGGGAAGATTGTTTGGAAGCTCTGTCGGGCTTTCCATCAGCAACACTCTGGAAGCAAAAGTAAGAGATAAAGACAGTACAGCCACCGAACCAAAAACCATCAAACTTTTAAATAACTTTAGCATGAGTACCTCATATAATCTTGCAAGAGACTCTTTGCGACTGTCACCTATAAGTTTACGCGGAAGTATTCCTGTCATTGAAAACAAACTGGATATTAACCTGTCTGCCAACCTTGATATTTATGCCCTTGATAATAATAACAGGCGTATAAACACATTGAATATGGATAATGGCGGAAGCCTTTTCCGGCTTACTTCAGCCAATATGAGTTTCGGATATTCGTTTTCCAGCAAGGATTTTGAAAAAGGCGAAAAAGAAGGTACCGATAAACTTGAGAATGAAACCTTCCGTAACGGAGGCCGGCCCGATGATCTTTTTGGGAAGTCAGCAGACCTGGATGGAAATTTCAATGAAGAAGAAGATGTTTTTGATAAAGAAGAAAAGGCCGATAATCAATGGTATAATTACAAAATTCCATGGGACCTCCGCCTTGCTTATACAATGAACTATAGCAATTCGGCCAGGCAAAGCGAGATTACCTCACATTCTATTATGTTTTCCGGAGATATTGAACTTTCCCCAAAATGGGTAGTAGGTACCTCTTCAGGATTTGATATAAAAGCGAAGGGGTTCACGTATACCCAATTGAGGTTTCAGCGGGATCTGGACAGCTGGAGATTAAGTTTTAACTGGGTTCCATTTAGTCCTCGCGCATCCTGGTATTTCTTTATAGGAATAAAATCTTCGGTACTTAGCGATATTAAATACGATAAACGCCTAGAGCCGGATAGACAACTTTAATTTTAGTATTGAGTATTGAGATTTTAGAATATAGACAAGAGACTTTAAGATAACATATATCTGTTTGAAATAAGGCTTTGATAAATATTCGTGGCAAAATATCAGAGTGAAGAAACAAGCGCCAAGACTAAAGAAGTAACAAATTAACAATTATAGAAATGAAAAAAATAATTAAAACAACGAACGCACCGGCACCAATAGGACCTTACAACCAGGCCATTTTAAGCGGAAATATGCTTTTTATCTCAGGGCAAATCGCTATAAATCCCAAAACCAGTGAGTTGGAAACCAAAAATTTGGAAGAGGAAACAAAGTTGGTTATGGAGAACCTGAAAGCAATTTTAACCGAAGCGGGGATGACTTTTGAAAATGTGATAAAAACCTCAATTTTCATCAGTGATATGAATAATTTCGCAAAGATAAACCAAGTTTACGGCAATTATTTTAACGCTGATACCGCGCCTGCGAGAGAAACGGTAGAAGTTTCTAATTTGCCTAAATTCGTCAATGTTGAAATTAGTGCTATCGCGGTTAAATAGCTTTAATAAGAAAAGTTGCGGATGCAGGATTTGTAGCCAATGGAATATTAAGAACCTTACATAAGTATCAACATAAATACCTCAGGTTCATGTGGGTGTTAATCCAGTAGATCGTGAAAGAAAAGTATCATATCTAGCTTTCCTTGGGCTATTTACTCGAGATGCAATGTGGGCATGGGTCCCATTTGCCCCGTAAGCAATTTTTCTCCTTAAAAACCCGTTGCATCCGTTTATGCACCTGTTATTCCTGTAGCTGCCAGTTTAATTTCTTTGGAATGCAGGAGCTCCTGGTTTTCATTTAGAACTAAACCTTTTCTGCTTTTCCCCCTTGTGGTCGATAATAGCTCTTGTCATTATCCTAAGTTGATAAAATATCTGAGATCCTTAATAACTCCTTATTGATGTTGTGTTTGCTTTGTAAGGCTTCTTCCAGACTGCAGGCTTGCACCTTATTATTTATAAAGCCAACCATTAAATTCTGCTGACCATCCAACAGTAATTCCACCGCCTTCACGCATAACCTGCTGGCTAATACTCTGTCAAAACAGGAAGGACTTCCCCCACGCTGAATATGACCTAATACTGTAACCCTGGCATCGTAATCCGGTAAGTTTTTTGTCACATATTCAGCCAGTTCAAATACGTTCTTACCGATTTTATCCCCTTCAGAAACCACTACGATACTGGATGTTTTTCCGGAACGACGACTTCTTTCCAAAGAATCCAATAAGCGTTCCAGTCCCAAGTCTTCCTCCGGGATCAAAATTTCTTCAGCACCGGCACCAACTCCGCTGTTTAAGGCAATAAATCCTGCATCCCTGCCCATTACCTCCACAAAGAACAATCGGTTATGGGAACTTGCCGTGTCCCTTATTTTATCGATTGCCTCTACAACGGTATTCAAGGCTGTATCATATCCAATTGTAGCATTGGTACCGGAAATATCATTATCAATAGTTCCCGGGACGCCAATAATAGGAATCTGATGTTCCTGACTAAATATTTTACCCCCTCTAAAGGTTCCATCACCTCCAATGAGGATCATCGCATCAACTTTAGCTATTTTGAGGTTCTCGGCTGCCTTTTTCCTTCCTTCAACGGTAAAAAATTCTTTAGACCGGGCAGATTTTAAGATAGTACCTCCTCTTGAGATAATATTTCGAACGCTCCGTGCATCCAGTTCAATATAATTTCCTTCTATCATTCCCTGAAATCCCCTGTAAAACCCAACACATTGGGTATTATAATATGCACAGGATCTTGCTACAGCACGAATTGCAGCATTCATTCCTGGAGAATCCCCTCCAGAAGTCATCACACCAATTCGATAAATTTTTTTTGCCATTTTTTTCTATTAAAACTTAAATTTACAAAGTTTATTCAATACGGTTTGCCCAATGTTTTACTCAACGAAATTTAATTTACAATAAGTTAAGGCTATTGCTTGGGAAAGACAATATAATCCGGAGCCAGGGATTTAGCCGATTCTTCCTGCTCAATTTCTTCTTCAGATTTTATGCTCTTCTTATTCAGGATTTTTCTAATAAGTTCTTTAAAGGTATCAAAATCTACAGAATATGAAAGTCCAAACCCCTGGGTAAATCCTATTTCTTCTCCTATATATTGAATGTTGTTTTCTCTGTTAAAAATTTTCGCCCTAAGGGAGCCATCTTCATTCAAAAGGAATTCAATTTCAAAATTCCCCACAATTACTGATTCTGTCATTCCTCCAACGGGAACTCCAACCTGACCATTGATGAGCACACGTTTGCTTATTTGAGTTGAAAGTGTTAACCCAAACCTATCTACCGTTGATTGATCTGGGGTACGGTCCCCCTGAACATAGTTTACGCCAACCTGGAATTTTCCATCTTCGTCTGCAAAAATGTCATTTACCAAACTGGAAGCCCGTTCAACTAAAGTCCCGGTAATTGCATTTTGACCAATAGCAAATTCACTGTAGAACATTCCTTGCGTAACCAGAAATAATGCTTGTAATTCCCTGCTTGCCCTGTCGTTCATCCTGTATTCCAGTTCAGATCGAACAACAGAACTCACATTTGGAAATTCTACCTCAAAGGTTATTTCCGGTTGGGCGATCTGACCTTGTAAAAGAATAATTACATCTACCGGTATTTTTCGGTTTACGGAAGGGTTTTCAAGCAAAATAGCGGGATTGGCGTTAACTTCGTAAACCGCACTTACATCCAGCTGTGCCTGTGACGGACTACCTCCCCAGTTAATACTTCCTCCAGATTTCACCTTAAATACTTTTTGGACCAGACTTGCGTATTTAAAGTTATAAACTCCTTCATATACCACAAAATCCCCCCACATATTGAACTTTCCATTGGTATTTATTTCAATTAGCAGGTTCCCTGCTCCTCTACCCCTTAAAGTACTTCCACTAGTTTGATCTACCACTATCTCAACTTCTGCATCATTGGTAATGTCCAAGTCAAAATTAAGTTCTAGGCCTTTTACCTCAGGAGTTTTTATTATTTCTCCAGCCAATCGGGAAGCCTTTTCTTCCGGGCTTAAAAAATTTATATAGGAATTGTCTCCTACAGATTCTGCATCGCTCAACGGAATCTTAAAAATAGTTCCCCTGGCTGTTGCGGCATTTACATTTATCACCAGTTCATCTGTCGGACCTTTAATACTTGCATTACCATCAATAAATGCAGTACCGTAATACATGGCATCTTCTTCTACATCGGTGTTTAAAACAAGAAGCCTGTCAGTGGTAATTTCCAGATCCAGGAACCATTTTTTAAAATTTTTATGAGAAATGCTCCCATCCAAAACACCTTTGGTCTTGAATTTTGTATCAATAATATCAATTTTGTTGAAATTAAACTGTTGTTCGGTTAAATCTACAACTGCCTGATCCTTAAAATCAAAATCTATATTCAAATAAGGAACCCGCAATCCAGCTTTATCCAAAAGTAGTTTTCCTGAAATATCAGGATTTTTGTAATTTCCACTCACTTTCGCATCTCCTGAAGCGAAACCCCGGATTTTATCTACAGCATCTTGCCCAAGTGGACTGAATGCCCTCATATTAAAATTGCGAAGGGCCAAATTGAGATCTATAGTAGGTTCTCCTGGACCAACATTTATCCCGCCTTTGGCATTCAAGGATTCAAAGCCTTTTTTCCTCAGGGTGGCATCTATATTGTAAAAAGTTAGATCCTGATTTCCATCTACATCTATTTCCAGCTTACCTAGCTCATTCTCGTTTATGGCTAGGCCATCAATAGTGAGAGAAGTATTGGGAAGGTAGGCGCCTTTTTCCTGGAACAAATGAAGCTTTCCGTTTAGAGTTCCCTCAAGGGCGAGGTTTTTAATTACAGGAGTAATCTTTTCTATATCCACTTCATTAAAATCAATCCTGAAATCTTTGTAAGTTGAATCAATCATCTGACCACTCAAGCTTATCTTTTCATTTTGATGGCTTAAAACCAACGAATCTATCTCGACATCATTTAATTTTTTGTGGAAAACGATCTTGTTGCTTTTATTGTTATTTTCATTTAAATACCAGATATTTTCCTTGAATTTCACATCTGAGCGCTGAATTCCTACTACAGATTTGTTCTGTTCGTTGATAGTATGAAAGAAGTTCAGGTTAAAAACATCGTTGTTGTTTTTGCCGCCTTGTAATTCAGACCTGATAAACAAGGTATCGCGCAAGGTAACATTGATAAGACTGAATTCAGAAAAATTATAATAATCGGTAGCAACACTATCAGCTTCAACAAAGGTGTTATAAATGGGGTTTGTATTATCTACCTGGATATTGACATCTTTCAGCATATTGCCGAAGGCTTCAATTTTAGGCGATTTGAAGGTTAATTTAAATTCCGATTCATCCGATTCTACCCTTCCCCGAATATAAGTATTGGGAGCCAGCGTGACTTTTGGAAAAAACACATCGACAATCTTATTATAGATGTCAAAGTTAAATTCCATATACTGATCGTTGGTAATGATATTCGCTCTGTAATTGGTATAAATACTTCCTATGGAGTTTTCTATCAGGGCCACAACTTCCTTAACCTTAAAAAGTCCCGAAACTTCTCCGTTAATAACATCGGGAGAATTCACTGCTATAGTTCGCACTTTTTCTTCATTAAAACTTGAATTTACGCTTAGATCATCAAAATAATACAGATCATTCTGATTTTGGTAAGAGGTATTCACGAACAAGATATTTCCATAGACATTATCTAAATTATTCCCTCGCATGTTCATCATAACATCTCCCTTGAATATGGAGATAGAATCTCTGGAAACAAAATTCAGTATATTTAAATCGGCGTAGTTCACAGAGGCTTCAAAATCGTATTTATTCTCAATTTTTGAAATATCTACAAGCCCGTTGAATTCCAACTTTAAATTTGGGTCATTTGAGACTAGGTTGCCGTTAAAAACTGAATTTCGCAGAGTTCCCAGTATTAAAATATCAGAATAGTTATAATTGTTATAATTAATTTTTGAAATTCTTCCCCGTACTTGTGTATTCAGGCTTTCGGCAGTAAAACCTTTTCCATCCACATTGAGGTTAAAACTCGTTTTTCC
>JBDNHN010000222.1:0-10258 GCA_041688725.1 Gillisia sp. | reverse complement strand
AGCAAAAACACTACTGATAATAACAGAAAGCGTGAGGTTGAATGGCGGAATTTCACCTTTTTCATATTTTAAGTTGAATTAGCTTCTTATGTTTGGCACGATATTTTATAACTACTAAGGTAAAAATTTATTGGTATACCCAAAAAATTCAGCGACAAAAGTAACAATTAAAGTGGATTTTGGAAATGGTACAATAGCGTTAACCCTTAATTTAGACTTAATCTAAATAATAAACTTGCCCATATGTGAGTTATTAAGTTTTACTTTTACACCAAACCTTTTTGTTATGAGATTATTAAAATTTAAAGATTGTTTTTTTATAGGAATTCTTCTCCTGGGAATAAATCAAATCAGCACAGCCCAAAACGGCCGTGTCAATATTCAGCAAAATGAAATAATACCTGAATTAAATGTATTGAATTCTGAAATGACCAAGGCCGGAAAGTTTGGAGAACGTTATAAAATACAGTTGTATTATGGAGATAATAATACCGCCAGCGAAATAATTAAGACGTTCCGTTCCAAATATGACACCTGGCCATCTGCAATAATATATGAGACTCCAAATTACAAGGTTTGGATCGGCAATTTCCGAAACCGGTTGGAGGCAGACAGAGCTCTTCTAAAGATCAAGAGCGATTATCCCGCAGCCTTTATCCCGCAGCCACAAAAAGGCTAGATTACCACCTAAAAAAAAGAAGTTGTACAGGAATAAACCCGTGCAACCTCTTTTTTTATTATTCGCTTCAGAATTTGCTATTTTTTCATTTTCTTCTTAACAGCAACTTCCTGATATCCTTCTATTATATCACCTTCTTTAATATCATTGTAGTTCTTCACCTGCATACCACAATCATATCCTTTTGCCACTTCTTTAGCGTCATCTTTAAAACGTTTTAAAGATGAAAGATCCCCGGTGTATATTACGATCCCATCTCTGATCAATCGGATACCGTTGTTCTTGATTATTTTTCCGGAAGTTACCATACAACCAGCGATAGTTCCAATTTTGGATATTTTGAAAGTCTCTCTTATCTCAGCAGTACCAGTAATTTCCTCCTTCATTTCAGGAGTCAACATACCTTCCATCGCATCTTTTAGATCGTTGATAGCATCGTAGATAATTGAATAAGTCCTAACATCAATTTCCTCTTTATCTGCCAACTGCCTGGCATTACCTGCCGGACGCACATTAAATCCAATGATTACCGCATCGGAAGCGGAAGCCAGGAGAACATCGCTCTCAGTTATAGGCCCAACTCCTTTATGGATAATATTGACTTGTATTTCTTCCGTAGAAAGTTTTTGGAAACTATCTGTCAATGCTTCAACAGATCCATCCACGTCACCTTTAAGGATAATATTGATTTCTTTAAATTCCCCTAATGCAATTCGGCGACCAATTTCATCCAGAGTAATATGTCGTTGAGTCCTTACAGATTGTTCCCTTTGCAACTGGGTACGTCTTGAAGCAATATCTTTTGCTTCACGCTCATCCAACATTACCCTAAACTTATCTCCTGCCTGAGGCGCTCCGTCCAGACCTAAAATAGAAACAGGAGTTGATGGCCCTGCAACCTTTACATCTTTCCCACGTTCATCCTGCATTGCCTTAACCTTTCCGGTATGTCTTCCGGCCAACATGTAATCTCCAATTTTCACAGATCCTTCCTGAACCAGAACAGTAGCAACGTATCCGCGTCCTTTACCTAAAAATGCTTCAACCACTGTTCCTTTTGCCGGTTTGTTAGGATTGGCAGATAGTTCCAGAATTTCAGCTTCAAGTAATACTTTTTCCAAAAGATCTTTTACTCCAAGTCCGGTTTTAGCGGAAATATCGTGGGACTGAATTTTTCCTCCCCAGTCTTCAACTAGGAGATTCATTGCAGCCAGTTTTTCTTTTATTTTTTCAGGATTCGAATTTTGCAAGTCTACCTTGTTAATTGCAAACACAATTGGCACTCCTGCTGCCTGGGCATGGGAAATTGCTTCTTTAGTTTGTGGCATTACATCATCATCTGCTGCAATAACAATAATAGCTATATCTGTAACCTGAGCACCCCTTGCCCGCATTGCGGTAAAGGCTTCGTGCCCTGGAGTATCCAGGAAACTTATTTTTTGTCCGTCTTCCAGTTCCACTCCATAAGCCCCAATGTGTTGGGTTATTCCACCACTTTCACCGGCGATAACATTTTCTTTTCGGATATAATCCAACAAGGAAGTTTTACCGTGATCTACGTGACCCATAACCGTTACTATCGGTGCACGGGATTCTAAATCCTCCGGACTATCTTCTTCTGTTTCTATTGTTTCTTCAATATCGGCTGATACGAATTCTATTTCATAGCCAAACTCCTCTGCAACTATAGACAGGGTTTCTGCATCAAGACGCTGGTTCATGGTCACCATCATTCCAAGTGACATACAGGTTGAAATAATTTTTGTAACCGGAACATCCATCATAGTCGCAATTTCACTTACGGTAACAAATTCCGTTACCTTCAGAACTTTGCTATCAGATTCCTGTTGAGCCAATTCGTCTTCCGATTTTTGGCGGTGGTGGTCTCTTTTATCTCTTCTGTATTTTGCTCCTTTTCCTTTTCCGGTTTTCCCCTGAAGTTTTTCTAAGGTTTCCCTTACTTGTTTTTGAACTGCTTCTTCGCTAGGCTCTTCTTTGGCAATGGCTGGTCTCGCCGCCGGCCTTTTAACTCCTTTCCCTCCCTTATATGGGGTGCTTGTGGTAGTTGACGGGGCTGGTTTAACATCTTTGGATATTCTGCGACGTCGTTTTTTATTTTTGTCTTTTGCACTTTCGGCAGCGGACTTTTTATCATCTTTCTTTTTAACCGGTTTTTTAAACTGGGTAAGATCAATTTTTTCTCCTGTAAATTGAGGGCCGTTAAGCTTATGGTAATTTGTTTTTAGAGTTTCTGAAACCGGTTCTTCCTCAACATTTTCCGGAGCTTTCTCAATATTTATCGGAGCTTCCTCAGCCTGAGGTTCTACCGGTGAAACCGGTTTCTCAGTTGTTTTCTCTTCCTTTACAACAGTTTCTTTTGAAGTAATTTCCGCTTCAAGAGGTTTTTTAGTTTTTGCAGCAGCAACCTTTGGCTTTTCAGCTTTAGGACTAACCACTTTAGGCTCCTCAGTCTTGGTTTCTTTTTCCTTTGGCTCAACAACTTTAGGCTCTTCTTTTATAGGTGTTTCTTCTATTGGCTCACTAACCTTAGTCTCCTTTACTATCTCCGGAGCTATTTCTGCAACTGGTTTTACAGGTTTTTCCTTTTCAACTTCCTCAGCTTTTTCTTCAGGTTTTTCTTCAGATTTTTTATCTAAATCAATTTTTCCAACCTGTTTTGGACCTTCAAGCTTAATTTTGGCACTTATGATTTCCTGCTGCTTAAGCTCTGCATTCCTCTTCTCCTCCAATTCCTTTTCACGAGCTATACGCAGTTCTTCTTTCTCCTTGCGTTTTTCTTCCCCAACTTCTTTAGAAGCCACTTTTTTACTTTTATCGGTACTAAATTCGTTTAAAAGTACATGGTACACTTCTTCAGAAATTTTCGCGGTAGGACGCTTTTCTATTTCGTGACCTTTGGAATTTAAATATTCCACAGCACGATCTAGCGAAATATTAAATTCGCGTAGTACCTTGTTTAATCGCATTGTCTTTTCTTCAGCCATAAATCGCCCTCTAAATTAACCTCTTAAATTACTATTGTATGTTTATAACAACATACTTTATTCAAATTCTTCCTTCAACACCCTAATTACTTCCCGAATGGTTTCCTCTTCCAAATCGGTCCTGCGAATCAGGTCATCCACATCTTGTTCTAATATACTTTTTGCGGTATCAAGGCCAATTTTAGCGAATTCGGTAATTACCCAATCCTCAATTTCATCAGCAAATTCCCTCAATTCCACATCTTCATCTCCGCCATCCCTAAAAACGTCTATTTCGTAACCGGTAAGTTGGCTTGCAAGCCTGATGTTAAGACCTCCACGTCCAATAGCTTTAGAAACCTCTTCAGGCTTAAGCATTACCTCGGCGCGTTTAGTTACTTCATCCAGTTTGATAGAAACTATTTTTGCAGGACTCAATGCCCTGGTAATAAATAACTGATCGTTATTGGTGTAGTTGATTACATCTATATTTTCGTTGCCCAATTCACGAACAATTCCGTGAATTCTCGATCCCTTCATCCCAACACAGGCCCCAACCGGGTCAATCCTGTCATCGTAAGAATCTACGGCTACTTTTGCTTTTTCTCCTGGAATACGCACAACTTTTTTAACGGTTATAAGTCCGTCAAAAACTTCAGGGATTTCCTGTTCAAAAAGTTTCTCAAGGAAGACAGGGGCAGTACGCGACATAATTATTTGCGGCTTGTTCCCTTTTAATTCCACACTTTCAATCACCCCTCTCACACTTTCTCCTTTACGGAAAAAATCGGTTGGGATTTGGCGGTCCTTTGGCAAAATTATTTCATTCCCATCATCATCAAGCAGAATAATTACGCGGTGACGAATATGGTGTACTTCAGCGGTATAGATCTCGCCTTCCAATTCTTTAAAATGCTTAAAGATATTTGTGTTGTCGTGTTCATGAATTTTCGCGATCAAATTTTGGCGCAATGCCAAAATAGCCCTACGGCCAAGATCTTTTAACTTTACTTCTTCAGAGACATCTTCGCCTACCTCAAAATCAGGTTCTATATTCCTTGCCTGAGAAAGTGATATTTCCTGATTCGGGTCTTCAACCTCTCCATCAGCAACAACAATCCTGTTTCTCCAAATTTCTAAATCCCCTTTATCGGGATTTACAATAATATCAAAGTTGTCATCTTCACCATACTTTTTCTTCAAAGCACTTCTAAATACATCCTCTAAGATCGCCATTAAGGTTACCCGATCTATTAACTTATCGTCTTTAAACTCTGAAAAAGACTCAATTAAGGCTATATTTTCCATATCAGTTCGTTATTAAAATGTTATCACAACTTTAGCTTTTTCAATTTCTTGAAATGCTATTTTAGCTTCTTTATCTACAGTAACCTTGCCTTTTCCAATTGGCTTGGGTTCTTTTGCTTTCCAGGACAATACAATTCCATCTTCATTTACATCAGTTAAATTTCCTGCAAAATTATCAGTTTTTGTGTTGACTTCCAGTTTTCTTCCAATATTTTTTTGGTATTGCCTAGGAAATTTTAAAGGTTCTGAAACCCCGGATGAGGCGACCTCCAAAGAAAAATCTTCTTCTTCCCTATCTATATTATTTTCAATTTTACGGCTCACCGCCATACAATCGTCTACCGATACACCCTCATCGCCATCTATCACTATAAGAATGTGGTTTTGATCGCTTATATTAAGGGATATTAAAAATAAGGAATTATATTCTTGAAAGGCTTCCTCCAATAAATTTTCTACTCGCTCCTGCAACATAATGATTATAAAAAAGAGGGGACTTTTCGTCCCCTCGCTGTATTTTTTAGATTCAACGGTGCAAATATAACAAAATTTTTGAAGAATTAAAAGCTGATGCCAAATGAAATATTATTTGTAGATTTAAAAATTCAACCATTTTTAAGCTATAATCATGAAAAAAATCCTTGTGCCAACCGATTTTTCCCCACATGCCGAAAACGCGCTTAAAGTTGCTGCCCAAATGGCACGTAGGTTTGATAGCGAGATCTTCCTGCTCCATATGCTGGAACTCCCTATGGTCACTATAGATCCAGTGAGCGGCAGCAGTGCTAATGAATTGCCGGAAGCCCTCTTTTTCATGAAATTGGCTAAAAAACGTTTTAAAGAATTGATGTCCCAGGATTATCTCGAAGGAATAAAAGTTCATGAAACCGTGGAATTTCATCAGGCTTTTGAGGGAATCATGGAGATTAGCAAAAAACACAACTGTGATATTA
Source organism: Gillisia sp. (assembly GCA_041688725.1). Lineage (GTDB taxonomy): Bacteria > Bacteroidota > Bacteroidia > Flavobacteriales > Flavobacteriaceae > Gillisia. Next base: position 4,334 of record JBDNHN010000222.1, on the reverse strand, counting down.
TAATTATGGGGTCCCACGGGTCAACCGGATTAAAAGAAATATTTATTGGCTCCAATGCAGAAAAAGTGGTTAGAAATTCTACGATTCCTGTTATGATCATCAAAAATGACCGTCCCCATTTCGAAGTGAATAACCTTGTTTTCGCGACCGATTCCAATCTGGAAAACAAACATACTCTAAGCAAGGTGAAAAAATTTGCTGAAAAAATTGGTGCCACCTTGCATTTGGTATACATTAACACTGCAAATAATTTTGTGATTGAAGAAAAGGCCCAAAAAGATTTGGAGGATTTTGTAAAAGGAGAAGACTTAAAAAATTACACATTAAATATTTACAATGATGTAACCGTAGAAAAAGGCCTCCTGAATTTCGCAACTAGTATTAATGCTGAATTGATTGGAATAAGTACTCACGGTCGTAAAGGTTTAGATCATTTCTTTAATGGAAGCATCAGTGAAGATCTGGTTAACCATGCCAACATGCCAATAGTAACCTTTAAAATTTAAAGAAAACTTTTTAATGTTCCCTTACTGATAAACAACCAGGGATAATTCCAAAAACAATTTGATTTTTTTTTCTAACAATCTCCACTGGCTTTTTTGTTGTTTTTTTTAAGAACTAACAACTTTAGGCTATATATTTGCAGTATAAATCAAGAAGTGTAATTAAAGTAAATAAATGATAGTGAAATTAGTTTTAAAAATAGGGGTATTAGCCATAGAGTTATTTTTGGGATTTTATAGTTTGATCATATCCGATAGTCTATTGGTCAAATTCCTATTTTTTGCTTTTTCTGCAATTATCGTTGCCTTCGCGGTGACAAAAATCACCAATAAATTATTGCCTGAAGACAAGGATTATATTTCTACCGAACAGGAAAATGGTTAGATAAAATGAAGTTGCATTTTCTGATATTTTTGAGAAAAGATCAGTTTAACGTGAAAATCCGATGAACTACCTTCATCGGATTTTCACGTTAAAGAATTTGATGGTCTCATTCAATATGCTGACCTGTTGAAAAATTGAAACCGGATGAAAATTATTTGTATCTCCGATACGCATAACAAACACCGGAATTTGGATATTCCAGAGGCTAATGTAATTGTACACGCGCGTGATTTTACGGCAAATGGACCAAAGCCGAAACCCTCAACTTTTTAGAATGGTTTTTACAGCTTCCCCATAAACATAAAATTCTCATTGCCGGAAACCACGATTTTTATTTAAAGAAAAAGTGATCATATAGATGCAATAATTCCAAACAAGATTCATTATTTAATGGATAGCGGCATCAGCATTTAAAATGTGAATTTTTGGGGATCGCCTTTTACCCAAGGAGATGGACATTTAATAAATACCGCGGCAGCCAAATTTCTCACCACTGGAACATAATTCCAAAAACACCGATTTTTTGATTACTCTTGCCCACCCTTTGGAATCCTGGACGAATTGGACAACAAACATCATATTGGCTGTGAAAAATTGGCAAAACGAATTCGGAATTTAAAATTAAATCGCTACGTTTTTTGCCATATCCACAACGATTATGAAATTGTTCGTGCCAAAACAACTATTTTCATAAATTCGGCTTCTCTGGATGAAAAATACAGGTCCATAAATGCCCCGCTTATTATAAATTACATACAATCTTAAGTTTTTCTTAAAACTAATTGTATAAAGTTAATTAACTATTAATCCCTGAATTCTTGGCTTTTTGTTAACATACTGAAGATTACCTTTGCCGGGACAAAAAAAATGAATTATTAACTTTAATGAATGTGATTATGAGCATAACTACCCCAAATGCGATTATTGATGAAGTTAAAAATTTAATCTCATTTAGCATAACCAATCCCGAGGTTGAGAATCCCAAGTTTGAAGATCTGCACAGAAGCATTATTAAAAGATATTTTGACGGCAGGGATATCAAAATCGATTACAAGGCTCAAACCGTCAATTTAAAACTCCCAATGTCAAATAGCAAATACACTCCTATAACTTTTGAATGTCCGGACCTAATTGGTTTCTTACAATCCTGTTTAAGATCAGACGAAGAAAGTTTATATTTTTATCAAAATATGCTAGCGCAATATGATATTATGAGTACCGCATAATACATTCAATTTATATTATTAAAAGCTTCTTCCAAAACCGGATGGAGCTTTTTTTTACCCTTATTTAAATAACAGATTACATATACTCAAGCAGAAATTTTCTTATCATATTTATATTTATTAGATAATTTTAAGCAAAATTTTTATCATATTCTTAAATTAAATGGCTAAAATTACGCAAACGTTATAGTTTGTTTTTATGAAAAAGAACTCCAAAACTGACGATTATCATATTCTAATACTTACTTCTAAAGGAACTTTACATCAAATTAATAATTAGAATTATGGTGGAAGCCACAATATGCTTCTAATATATATTGTTTGAATTAGCCAAACTGGGAGGAATTAATTTTTCTCCCAGTTTTCAAATATAAGAATATGAAAACTGTCCTGCTTTACTTTATGTCTATGAGCTGTAGCACATTTAGTTTCTCTCAAAACAGCTTTCAAATCCATCCTAAAATTAAGTTCACCATAACAGAAAAAACCAATTTCAACAATTTCGAATTGACCCCACCCAAAAAAATATTTGGTTTAATCGTTGTAAAAGAAGATATTGAAATTATTTTAATTTAATTGTCGAAAATACTATCTAATGGAAAATCAACTTAATATAGTTACGGCCCTCGAAGCTGTTTCACATGTAAGATCCGGTAACCGAGTATATATACAGGGAGCCGCGATGACGCCCAATGTTTTAATTGATGCCTTATGTGAGCGTTACCAGGAATTAAAAGATGTGGAAATTTTCCAGATACATACCGAAGGCAAAGCCCTATATTCTAAAGCCCCTTATAACGAATCCTTCAGGATCAACACCTGCTTTGTAAGTGGAAATGTGAGGCAAGCAGTAAATTCAGGAAATGGAGATTATATCCCAATTTTTCTCAGCGAAATTCATCTTCTTATCCGAAAAAATATTTTGCCCATTGATGTTGCATTTATCCAGGTTTCCCCTCCAGATAAACATGGGTATTGCTCCTTGGGAGTTTCTGTTGATATTACGTTGCCTGCGGTCCAAACCGCAAAAAAAGTTATCGCCCAAATTAATCCCGGGGTTCCCAGGACCCACGGTGATGGAATTATACACATCAGCAGGATTTATGCAGCCATAGAATTGGACGAACCTATTTATGCACCTCAAATTACAGAACCTTCCGAAATTGAGCAACGAATAGGCAGGCACGTTGCAGGATTAATAGAAGACGGTGCCACTTTACAAATGGGAATTGGAGGGATCCCCAATGTTGTCCTCGCCAATTTAATGAATCATAAAAGATTGGGAATTCATACCGAAATGCTATCTGATGGCGTTCTTCCATTGATAGAAAAAGGAATTATTACCGGCGAAGAAAAAGAGATCAAAACTGGCAAACTGGTAACTTGTTTTGCCTTAGGGTCTCAAAAATTATATGATTTTGTGGATGACAATCCTACTGTTCACTTTAAAGAGGCCGGTTACACCAACGATTCTGCCATTATCCGGCAAAATCCCAAAGTAACTGCAATAAACAGCGCCATTGAAATTGATCTGACAGGACAAGTTTGCGCCGACACCATTGGGAAATATCAATATTCAGGAGTTGGCGGGCAAATGGATTTTATTAGAGGCGCTTCACTTTCTGAAGGAGGAAAAGCTATTTTTGCAATGCCTTCAATTACCAATAAAGGATTCTCCAAAATTGTTCCTTATTTAAAAGAAGGCGCAGGCGTTACCACAACAAGGGCACACGTTCACTATATAGCCACTGAATATGGCATTGTAAATCTTTATGGCCAAAATTTAAAACAACGGGCTAAAGCCCTTATTTCCATCGCGCATCCCGATCACAGGGAGCAACTTGAAAAAGAAGCTTTTGGAAAGTTTTAAAATTTAATTTTTGTAATTTTAAAAGAACGATCACGTCTTAATTAAAATGTTGAAGCGACAAAAATTGTCAAATTGAATATAAGTTTCAATTATGCTTCAACTTTATGTAGAGGTGAAATTTTACCTCAGTCCTTTTAAAATACTAAGATTATGAAAAGCAACTTCAGCGAGATTATAAAAGACAGCAAACCCGTTTTAGTGGATTTCCATGCCGATTGGTGTGGGCCTTGTAAAATGTTGGCGCCAATCTTAAAAGATGCCAAAGCAGAATTAGGTGATGGTGTAAAAATTGTGAAAATTGATGTGGATAAAAATGAAGCCCTTGCAGGAAAATACCAGGTAAAAGGCGT
>JBDNHN010000221.1:0-4829 GCA_041688725.1 Gillisia sp. | reverse complement strand
GATGCTTCAACCTTTATTAAATTAGTAACACTCCCTTAACATTAACTTAACAAACACATAGGTTCTTTGCAGAGACAAAAACTATAAGAAAATTATGAAAATCAAAATTACACTTTTAACTTTTGCTCTTTTTGCAATCTCTATCGCGAATTCACAAGAAAAAAAGGAAAACCCTTTCACCGCTAAATGGGATAATGGTTTTAAAATAGAAAATGCTGACAAGAGCATTAAAATAAAATTTGGGGGGCGTCTCATGTACGATTACGGATTTTTCTCACTGAACAATGAAGCAAAATCAAACGGTTACACTTTATTCTCTGACAATGGAAACGAATTTCGTAGGGCACGTTTATTTACTTCCGGAACTATTTATAACAACGTAGATTTTAAATTGCAAATAGATTTTACCGGCGGAGAAGTTGTTCTAAAAGATGCTTTTATTACCATTAATGAACTTCCTGTTGTCGGAAATTTTAGAGTTGGACATTTTAAAGAACCCTTTAGGTTGGAATCGTTAACGAGCAGTAAATACATCACTTTTATGGAAAGATCTTTACCTATTAGCCTAATTCCTGAAAGAAACTCCGGGTTCATGTTATTTGATGAGGCAATCAATAATAGAATAGGATGGCAGGTTGGTTTATTTAGAGGTGCTGATAAAGCAACTTCCGACAGTCCAAAGGCAAATGGAGACTATGCCTTAACATCACGTATTTCTGGCTTGGCTATTAAAAATGACAATACGTTGTTGCATTTAGGGGTTGCCTATAGTTATAGAAAACCTCAAGAAGATAAATCTTTTGGTTATTCGGTAAGACCGGAAGTTCACATTTCTGACAAATATATTGAAACAGGTGTTGAGGGGGTAAAAAATGTTAATTTGTTAAACTTTGAAACTGCCTTGGTTGCCGGTTCCTTTTCATTTCAAGGAGAGTACGCTTATGCCGACGTAAATTCAACTATAGAAAGTGAAAATTTTAATAGTTTTTATACACAAGTAAGTTATTTTTTAACCGGAGAAAAAAGAGTTTATAAAAATTCTCTTGAGGGTTTTGACCGTGTGAAACCGAAGAAAAATTTCGAAAAAAATGGTGGAATAGGAGCTTTAGAATTGGCTTTGAGATTTTCAGCAATTGATGGTATGAACAACGATGAAATGAAAAATTTTACTGCGGGTCTAAATTGGTATTTAAACCCTGCAACGCGTATTATGGCAAACTACGTAATTTCTAATATTGAAAATAAGACTCAATTCTCCGGAGCGGGGCAATTCAACGCTTTTCAAATGCGTTTTCAAATAGATTTTTAAAAATATTAACTTTTTGACAATGCCTTTTTTAATTCAATTAAACTAACATATTATACATTCCTTAGCACAATATTTAAAAAATGAAGGATTCTTTTGACCTAAACATAACCTGGCCTTAACATTAATTTTACATTAGAAGTTGTTATTTGCATTGTAAAAAATTAATAAATATAAATTATGAAGAAAGTATTGTTTATTACCGTATTAGCTTTTACAATGATTGCCTGCGGAAACAAAAAAGGTCAAGATAAGGATGGGGGATTAACCGGATCAATTTCTATCGATGGTTCAGGAACTGTTTTCCCGGTTTCAGAAGCTGTAGCAGAAGAATTTTTAAAAGTTGAACCACAAGTAAAAGTTACTGTAGGTGAGTCTGGTACCGGTGGTGGTTTCCAAAAATTTGGAACTGGGGTTATTGATATCTGTGATGCTTCAAGAGAAATTAAAGATAATGAAATTGCGCTCTGTGAAGAAAATGGGATTGAATATATTAGATTAACAGTGGCACTTGATGGTATTACGGTGGTTGTTAACAATGAAAATACTTGGGCTAAAACAATGACTACTGAAGAACTTAAAAAACTTTGGGAACCAAATAGTACCGTAAATAAATGGAGTGATATTAGAGCTGAATGGCCGAATGAAGAAATTCATTTATACGGACCTAATACCTCACATGGTACATACGATTTCTTTACTGAAGTTATTATGGGAGAATCAGGAGCGAGCAGAACAGATTATAATGCGGTTTCAGATTATAATATTGCTGTTCAAGGTATTGAAAATGATGTGAACGCATTGGGTTATTTCGGATTGTCTTATTATGAAGAAAATAAGGAAAAATTAGGTGTTGTTGGGATTGACAGTGGGAATGGTGCAGTAGTGCCAAGTATAGAAACTGTATCTAGCAATGAATACGCTCCATTATCCAGATCATTATTTATTTTTGTAAATAAAAAATCGGCACAACGACCTGAAGTTCAAAAGTTTGTAAGTTTTTATTTAGACAATGCTCCTCAATTATCTAAAGAAGTTGGATATGTTCCTATGCCAAAAAGTGGTTACGATGAACAAAAAGCAGCATTTAGTAAAGTACTGACTAAATAAATATTCAAATTAAAAAATTATATTTGCCGATAAGGATTCTTATCGGCAATTGTATTGTATGAAGATTAAAGAAAAATTAATTGAACTCATTTTAAAGCTCTGTGCTTCTATTACCATATTGACCACAATTGGTATTATTGCAGTGCTTTTATTTGAAAGCATTTCTTTTTTTAGAAGTGTGTCCATATTCGAGTTTTTAACAGCTACAGAATGGACGCCTTTATTTAGTGAAAAACATTTCGGTATTTTAGCATTGCTTTCAGGAACTTTTTTAACTGCGGCAATAGCTATTGCTGTTGCTCTTCCAATAGGATTAACCATCGCTATTTATTTAAATATGTATGCCCCTAAAGGTTTTAGAAAAACGCTAAAGCCGTTTCTTGAAATTTTGGCAGCTATCCCTACGGTAGTTTATGGTTTCTTTGCTTTATCAATTGTAACACCTTTTTTACAAAACATCTACCCCGATTTGGAAACATTCAATGCGTTGTCTGCAGGGATTGTAATGGGTATTATGATTATCCCATTTATATCCTCCTTAAGTGAAGATGCATTGTTTGCCGTTCCGAAGACTTTAAAACTGGCTGCTTTTGGAATGGGTTCAACCAGGTTTCAGACGGCATTTAAAGTAATGGTGCCTGCTGCTTCATCTGGAATTATAGTATCCGTAATATTAGCAATTTCAAGAGCTATTGGTGAAACTATGATTGTAGCCATTGCCGCCGGACAACAAGCCCAATTCACATTGGATCCAACCATACCAATTCAAACCATTACGTCTTATATAGTGCAAGTGAGTTCGGGTGATGCTCCACAAGGCTCCCTTGAATACCAAACTATTTTTGCCGCTGGTCTTACCTTGTTTTTATTTACCTTTAGCTTGAACACCATTAGTTTTTGGATTAAGAAAAAGTATCAGGAAAAATATGAATAACATTAGAAAAAATAAAATTAAAGACCAGACTTTTAAAGCTTTAGGTATGTTATTCACCTTTTTTGGAATTTCAATTCTGGTGATATTAATTTATAATATTCTACGTGTAGGATTTACCAGAATTAGTTGGGATTTTATAACAAGTTTACCGTCAAGAAAACCGGAAGAGGCGGGAATTTATACAGCTATTATCGGCACCTTGGATTTGATGCTTTTAACTGTTATTTTTGCGATTCCTATTGGTGTTGGTGCCGGAATTTATTTGGAAGAATATTCAAAAAAATCCAAGTTATCCTCTTTGCTGGAAATTAATATTTCAAATTTGGCTGGGGTTCCTTCTATCATATACGGATTATTGGGATTGGGTATTTTTGTTCGGTATTTTAATTTTGGTGGCAGTATTTTAGCGGGTAGTTTAACCTTATCTCTTTTAATTTTACCGATTATTATTGTTGCAACAAGGGAAGCCATTAAAGCAGTACCTCCATCATTAAAAGAAGCCTCATTCGCGTTAGGCGCTTCAAAATGGCAAACTATAAGCAGTGTTGTTTTGCCATCTTCATTTGGGGGTATTATAACAGGAATAATCCTCTCGTTATCAAGGGCAATAGGCGAAACAGCACCTTTAATTGTAGTTGGCGCAATGGCATATGTTCCTTTTGTGCCACAATCGCTTTTTGATGCATTTTCAGTGCTGCCAATGCAAATTTATAATTGGACAACAAGACCACAGGAAGGCTTTGCAGTTGCAGCTTCCGCAGCAATAATAATATTATTGCTAATTACATTCATAATGAATGGAATAGCTGTTTATTTTAGAAACAGATGGCAGAAAAAACTTAAATAATAGAAGTTGTTTTACTATGGGGAAAGAGGAAAATGAAAGTATAATTGGAAGTAGTCTTAAGAGAAAATATAAACTACAAGCCAAGGATGTAAATGTCTTTTATGACGATTTTCAGGCAATAACGAAAATTTCCATGGACATAAAAGCAAATAGCGTTACTGCTTTTATTGGGCCTTCGGGATGCGGTAAATCTACCTTTTTAAGATTGTTCAATAGGATGAATGATTATGTGGATGGTTTCCGAATGGAGGGAAAGATCTTTATAGACAATCAAAATATTAACAAGAAAAAGATAAATGTAGAGCAGCTTCGCAAACAGGTTGGAATGGTATTTCAAAAGCCAAACCCATTTCCAAAATCCATATTTGAAAATGTGGCTTATGGCTTAAAGATCCAAGGATTAAATGATAAAACTTTTTTGCAGGAGCGAGTGGAATCCTCACTAAAACAAGTCGCCCTTTGGGATGAAGTAAAAGACAACCTCAATAAATCGGCTTTGGCACTCTCCGGGGGGCAACAACAACGATTATGCATTGCCAGAACCCTGGCTGTAGAGCCATCGATTATTTTGATGGATGAACCAACCTCCGCATTAGATCCTCTTTCCACTGCGAAAATAGAAGAACTCATTC
>JBDNHN010000220.1:0-6829 GCA_041688725.1 Gillisia sp. | reverse complement strand
TTTCTAATATTGAAAACATATCATTCTTTTGAAAGTCTTTTCTTAAATTATTATTGACACCAGATATTATTACTTTTATTCCTCTTGCTTTAAATGTTTTTACGATTTCTTTGATGCTTTGATATCCTGTAGCATCAATTAGAGGAACATAGCGCATTCTTAAAATAATAACCTTAGGCTGGAAATCTATGTTTGTAACTGTTTCCTGGAATTGACGGGCGGCTCCAAAAAATAGTGGGCCATTTATTTCATATAGCACTACCCCTTTCGGAATATCTATTAACTCTTCGTCAAACAAATTTTCTTCCTCTCTTGTTTCAGAAGTTAGATTTTTAATATGAACAGATTCACTCATTCTTTTCATAAACATAAAACTAGCTAGAACCATCCCAATTTCTATGGCAATAACTAAATCAAAGACAACTGTTAAAACGAACGTAGTCAGTAAAATAATAATATCCGTTTTATTGCCTTTCAGTATTGACTTAAATTGACGCCATTCACTCATATGGTATGCAATAACCACCAATATTCCGGCAAGGCTGGAAAGAGGAATTAATTTTGCGTAAGGCGCAAACAAAAGCATTATTGCCAATAAAATCAGAGCATGCACAATCCCGGCTATTGGAGTCCGGCCTCCATTTTTTACATTTGTGGCTGTTCTTGCAATAGCACCTGTAGCAGGTATTCCTCCAAATAAAGCAGACACAATATTGGCTCCTCCCATAGCTATTAACTCCATATTTGAACGGTGTTTCCCTCCAATCATTGAATCTGATACTACCGCAGAAAGCAATGATTCTATACTGCCTAAAATAGCAATTGCAAAGGCAGGCTGTATAAGCGCCTGAATGGTGTCAAAGTTTACATTTGGTATATGCGGTAAACTTAAATGGTTTGGGATTTCTCCAAAGTTACTTTCAATAGTATCTACCGGAATATCAAAAACTTGTACTGCAATTGTGGATACCAGGATTGCAACGATAGACCCCGGAATTTTTTTTACAATTTTTTGAAAATAGATCGTTATAATAACAGTAGCAAATGCAATTGAAATAGCATACCAATTAAGTTGATTAAAATTCTCAAAATACACAATCCATTTATCTATAAAATCAGCGGGGACTTTAGCAATGTGAAGCCCAAAAAAATCATTAATTTGTGATGACAATATTATTAATGCTATTCCACTTGTAAAGCCGACAATTAACGAATATGGAATAAATTTCAGTAAATTTCCAAGGCGCAAAAGTCCCATCCCAATCATTAAAAATCCCGCCATAAAAGTGGCTATAATTAAACCGTCTATTCCGTATACTTGAATAACACCATATACAATTACAATAAATGCTCCTGTTGGACCTCCAATTTGAACCCTGCTGCCCCCAAAGGTTGAAATTATTATACCGGCGATTATTGCCGTGATAATTCCTTTTTCCGGAGAGACTCCGGAAGCAATGGCAAAAGCAATAGCTAAAGGCAGAGCAACTATTCCCACAATTATCCCGGATAGCACATCCTTTGTGAAGGTTTCTTTAGAGATCCCTTGTTTTATAAGAGAGAATAGTTTTGGTGTAAATTCTTTTTTCATTATTTTGTTTAAATAGCTTACAATGATTGGTGTAAGTGGAGCGCTTGTTTAATAGTCAGAAACTTTTAAGCACGCCGGGATGATTTAGAAACATTCATTTTTATTGAATTAAGTAATTTTTTTTAGCCTTTGTTGGCAGGAGTTTTTAAAATAATCTTTTATCAAAAGGAAAGTTATATGAATTAATAATTTTAATAAGTTTAAAATCTTTGTGAGAAGGATTAATAAGAAAATTAATACCTCCTCTTACAACTGCTGATGGAACCTGTAGAATGCAATTTTTATTTCCATTTATAAAGTCATCTCCAATTTTTTGCGTTGGTAATATATGAGGAAATAATTCCCAATCAAGAGGGAGTTTACTATTGTCAATTTGTTCAATGATTATGGAATCTGGAATATTAATTTCAATCATTAAATAATCGTTTGGAATTAGAGCTAAATTTAAATGTACCGCAACCTTTGCCATGGCTAATGCACGACTATTTGCACAATAGATCATTTCCGTTCCTTTGGAGTTCCATCTATTCCCGGAAAGTGACGCTCCTTTTCCGGATAATTCCTTTGAATATTTTTTCCTGGATAATCTGAAAACTTTCATTAGACAAATATTCCCTGATCAATTCTATTTAATTCATTTAAAACCATTTCCTTTCCATACGAGTCTTTTAATAACTCGATTGGTTTCAAGTTGCCTAAAGCTAATGAAGGAGAATTTAGCCAAGTATAGAATTGTTCATTTGAGTCAAAAACAGCCCTGCCTAAATTAGTTACTTCAGCAAGTTCTATAATTTTCTCAGAGTGAATTGGTTTAAAAACGTATTCACTGTCTTTTTTATATCGTTGTAGCGATTTCGTAGATATATCAAGAAATATAGCCCAGTCATTTTCCGTGAATGGTGTAATATCTTTAATATGTTTGAAAAGTGAATAAGGAATTCCGGATCGAATCAATTTCACGATTAACATTCTGTTTGTAAAGAAGTTTTTGTACGTAATGTTCTTACTAGGAACTCTTATTTTTCCACTTTGTCCAATTTTCCTCAGATAAATGTTTAAAGCTTTGTTAATTTCAACATCGCTATCTTCTGCTGACTCAACCATAATTATGACATTTGTCTGCAAATATAGGACAAATGTCTTTTACATGAAAATTATTTCAATTTTAATATTTGTTGCTAACGAGTTTGAATATGATTTGTGCGACGTGAAAATCACTTCTTGAATGTTTGTAGGTTTGTGCCAGTTCCAATTTAAGCCTAAATTATATGCGGTGTTGGCTGAGAAGCCGCCCGCTATTTGTAATAACCGTTTTTGGCAATAGATTTGATCATTCTGAGGAACGATATTCACTTATTTCAAATAAATGACCGTCAGGATCTCTAAAAAAACATCTTGTTTCCGATCCCCGATCCTTTGGAGGGGTTATAAATTCAGCACCTCTATTCTTTAAAATTTCATAGGACTTTCGACAATCCTTAACCCTGATGGTATAAGAATGACTAACTGAATTTATTTCTTTAGGCGCTACAAAATTTGTATTAGGTTTATCTTCAGTTGGGTCTCCGGGAATTACTAATAAGATCCAATTTCCTAAAAATTCCAGAACTAAGGAATCGCCCCCATATTCCCGAAATATTTTAGCACCCAACACATTCATATAAAATGATTTTGACTTGGATATATCTGAAACTACTAAAATAGCAGTTAATTCTGATTCCCAAAATGGGTTATTTTGATTGTCGCTCATTTCTGGAAATTATTGCTAACGAGTTGGTTTGGTTGCATTATATAGTAAATCTTATTTTTTGTCAGATTTTATATGCACATCCATTTGAGGGAAGGGAATAGTGATATTGTTTTCAATAAATTTCCGATTTATTTTTCTGCGAATATCACTTTTCATTCTGTCTGAACCAAAAATTGTACTGCTATAAAAGAGAACCTGGAAATCTAATGATGAATTCCCAAAATTCACAAGTCTTGCTTCTACTAATTTTTTATCATTAACCTCAGGATGTTTTTTGGCGCTTTCTTCAAGAATCTTAATAACCAAATCTACATCACTTCCGTAAGTAACTCCTACCTCAATTCTAAAACGATTTTGCTTTTTCTGATGACTCCAATTAATGACTTTATTTGTTGTAATTAAAGAATTGGGAATTATTATTGAAATGTCATCTCTATTTAGTCCTATAGAGGTGCGTAAACCAATCTCCTGTATAATCAATATATCTCCGTCTATTTCCAAAACATCAGCTATTCTAATTGATCTTTCAGAAAGCAAAATGATTCCGGAAATAACATCGTTGAATGTCTGTTGCAAACCCAATCCAACTCCAACGAGCAAAGCTGCAGAACCGGCAATTAGAAGAGAGACTTTAACTCCAAATGTTTCCAGAATTATGCCAAGTGCAATTACCCAAACTATGTATTTTATTATTTGAAATAAAGAATACGTATTTCCTTCATTAAATTTTTCTAAATTTCTTTTGCGAAATATAGATTTCTTTGTTAGCCATAAAATCACTTTTGTCAGGACTATAATTATTAGTACCAAAAACAAAGTGCCAACCTTCAAACTATATTCTCCAACACTAAATATCTCAAATTCTAAAAATTTTTTTAACAATTCCATAGTGTATGCTTTAAAAATGATTGTTATTCTAATGCACCATAACATCTCGGTTATGATTAATTGAGTGTGTAGCTCTTAACTTCACAAGCCTGCAAGCAGGAAGGTTAAACCTGGTTTGTCAGTGAAGTTAATTATTTTCTTTAAAACTTGTACCGCTTATTTGTAATAGCCGTTATTGGCAGCTGGTGTTTTATTCAGCACTTACTTTTATTTCGACTGAATAATCTTTTTGATCTATTTCGGAGCCATCAGCCGGATAGGGAGTTAAACTTTCTAATGAAATTTTTAACCCATTTATTGTAGTATCTCTTTGAAAATTTGCCTGAGTATGTAATCTAAAAAGTTTTATTTCATCGGTATTCTCAATTGAAAAACCTACTTCAGCATCGCCTTCCCAAACACAAACAACTCCGGAAGGACATCTTGAATCATTTAGTATTGAATCCAGACATATTTTGAACCCAACATCCGATATATCTACGCATTCTTTATGTTTTAAAGAAACTATATTGTTAGCACTTAGATTATATTCATCGTTAATGTCACTATTTTGATTACAACCAAGTACGAAAACTGCCAGTAATATTATAATACCTTTTTTCATAACCTCTCCTTTTGCTTTCTTCTTATATTTTACAGCTATTGTACACTTCTTGCCAACGTGGATGTTTAATAATAGTCCGGTTTTGTGTGCCTGCGAGCCTGCCGGCAGGTGTTTTCCGAAGAAAATCAGACGTAACAAAATTGCACGAACTCTTGATTAAGCAACTAATTTAGCATTATTTTTATAAATTATTAGCCACCGTTTTTATTTCACTTCTTGCATTTGTCTTATTTGTTTTAAAAGCATTTTTTTAGGTATAAATGGAAGCATCAGAAGCATCATTTTTTGCGTAAAAGTCAGCCCTGAAATAACATCAAATTTTCCGTCTAGCATAGCCTTATATCCATCTTCGGCTACACTTCTTGCACTAAAGGTTTTCTTAAACATTGCAGTTTTATCCATTCCAGACACTTTTCCAAATTGAGTTTCGGTTGGTCCAGGCATTAAGTTGGTAACTGTAATATTTGTATCGTGTAATTCTTCTGCAATGGCATTGCTAAAAAAAGTAACATAGGCTTTGGTAGCATAATATACTGCTTGCAAAGGCCCAGGCATTAAGCTGGCGGTTGAAGAAACATTAAGAATTTTTCCTTGGTTAGTTTTGACAAAATCTTGCAAAAAATAATGAGTTAATGATGTCAATGCACTTATGTTCAAATTAATCATTGCCAAATCCTGTTCTAATTCTCTTTCACTGAATTTTCCTAAGCCACCAAATCCTGCATTGTTTATTAAATAATCTACTTTTAGTCCGGTATTATGAACTTGGTCGTAGATTTCTTTAGGTGCATTGGGTTTTGTTAAATCCTTTTGAATTACAAAAACATTTATTTTGTAGGTTTCTTCCAGTTCCTTTTTTAAATCATTCAATTTGTTTTCGCTCCTAGCTACTACTATTAAATTGCCCCCTTTTTCTGCATGTATTTTAGCAAATTCTTTTCCAATTCCGCTACTAGCTCCTGTAATTAATGCTGTTTTTATCATAATTCTAATTTAATTGCAACTAAGGTGTTTGTGTTAGGATAGTTGCGTGTGCAAGAAACTAACCTACTAAAAATGGAACAAACCAGAGGAAAATCCGAAGGAATTTCCGAGCAGGCAAGAACCAAGCAATTATTTTTACAATGAGCTATTTAGACACCACAAATGTTTTTAACATATTTTTACTTGAGGCATTTGGCACTTCAGATATTAACGCATAACTACCTGTGTCCAGAGTTGCAGTGAAGTAGCCGGTGCTACCCTCTGGCATATCATTGACACCTCCTAAAAAAGTGATGCCAGAAGGAGCAGGCTCTATTAATCCTTTGGGATCTGCCCAATTCATCCAATTTTCCAATTCCTTTAGATCAGCATTTTCATCGAGCTTAACAAGGTTAATATCATGTCCAACAAAATTTTCGTGGACAATTTGATCTTTGTAGAATACTAAGAATGTGTGTTTACCAGAGCTAATGGAGTCATTAAACACAATACCCTCTGTACTAGAAATATTTATAGCAATATCAGCTATGAGTTCTTTGTTCCCAGAATCAGAATTTGTCACTACAATCTCTTTAGTCATTCCCATAGAGTTGTGAAATTCACCATTGCTCATTTTTACGTAGCATTCAATAATGTATTTACCAGGCTTCAAATTAAATGTAGTTTCTCCCACTTGATTTGGAGAGAGTAAACCTGAGCCTCCAACAAACACAACTTCACTGAACCACTCAGGAAGATTTGCAAACTCAGCAAATCCTTCTTCAGTTTTTCCTTCATTTATTAATTTCATAGCACTATCAAATACCGGTGCCACAAATTTTTCTGCATCTTCAGAAGTCTTTCCTTCCGGGTATTTATCTACAAGAAAAAAGTGCGTTTGAGGTGACAGGTTTTTGTAACGAAAGGTATTCCATCCAGATGGAATAGTATCAGGCATTTGAAAATCCATATTCATAGTTATTATTTCAATAACATTCTCTTTTTCTACTTCAACAATAGTCTTTTTTTCTTG
>JBDNHN010000219.1:0-8823 GCA_041688725.1 Gillisia sp. | reverse complement strand
CTAATCCATTTTCCCTCATCCATTCCGGGAAACCAATATGCCGCGTTCGCAGTATGCCCCGCCGGTAAAATTGCGCTTCTGTCTTTTAAACCAATTCCAATAGTTTTGCCCTGCATTTGGGTAAACAATCTGTTTTCATCTCCTATTGTCGTTGAGATCATTCTATGTGGTGACATTTTACCGGCGGAAGAATTGGTTCCTAAAGATTGTACATTTTCATCACTGGTACAATACACTTCATTTTTTTCGAATTTATTATACCATCCATTTCCGATAATTCCATGGTTTTGCGGGGTAGTTCCGGTGTAAATAGAAGTGTGACCGGGAGCGGTATAGGTAGGAATATAATTGAAATGATTGTTTTTAAAGTTAAAACCCTCATTCACCAGGCGTTTAAAACCATCATTTCCATATTTATCCCAAAAGCGGGTGAGATAATCAAAGCGCATTTGATCTACCACGATCCCAACCACCAATTTTGGCTTATCAGGATTAATAGGATTCGTTTGGAGTTTTTGCGCAAAAATTGAATTTGTTGTAAGCGATAAAATAATCAGAAGAATAAAATTTTTCATAGGTATAAATCCAGAATATAAGTTTCTCAAAAATACTAAAGAATTGGGGCCTAAAGATTAATTCATCGTTAAATAGTTTTAAGGATAAATTTACTATTTTAGCTTTGCAAAAACTCCTTGATGAGCTACCTGAATTCTATTGGTGAATATTTTTTGATGATTAAGGGCATATTTGGCCGGATGACCAAAGGCATAATATTAAAATCCCTTATTTTTAAGGAAATTGACTTATTAATAATAGGTTCTTTGGGAATTGTTTCCTTTATATCCTTCTTTATTGGAGGTGTAGTAGCAATTCAAACCGCATTGAATCTAAACAATCCGTTAGTCCCAAAAACCCTGATCTCTTTTGCTGCCCGCCAGTCGATAATTCTGGAATTTGCTCCTACTTTCATCTCTATTATTATGGCGGGAAAAGTAGGTTCATTTATCACTTCCAGCATTGGATCTATGAGGGTTACAGAGCAAATTGATGCTTTGGAGATCATGGGGGTCAATTCCCTGAACTATTTGATATTCCCCAAAATTATTGCGATGCTTACCTATCCTTTTGTTATTGCCATTTCTATGTTCTTGGGTATTGTAGGCGCCTATGCCGCTGGTGTTGGGGGCGGATTTGTAGGATCTGACGTGTTTATTGAAGGCTTACAGAGTGATTTTAACGGTTTTCACCTGACATATGCATTTATTAAAACTTTCTTATTTGCGATGATTTTGGCAACCATTCCTGCTTATCATGGGTATTATATGAAAGGCGGAGCTCTTGAAGTAGGTAAAGCAAGCACCACAGCGTTTGTATGGACCAGTGTGGTTCTTATTATCACCAATTACGTTGTAACCCAATTATTACTCAGCTCATGATAGAAGTTAAAGATTTATACAAAAAATTTGGAAACGAAGAAGTTCTAAAAGGAATTGACTTTGTTTTTGAAACAGGAAAAACAAACCTTATTATTGGAGAATCGGGATCAGGTAAAAGTGTTTTGCTCAAATGTATGTTAGGCCTTTTTACTCAGGATGAAGGAACTATTGAATATGATGGGAAAGCTTACTCAAGTTTTTCGGATGAAGAAAAGCGTGAACTCCGGAAAGAAATCGGAATGCTTTTTCAGGGAGGAGCCCTGTTTGATTCTATGACCGTAGAGGAAAATGTGATGTTCCCCTTGAGAATGTTCACGAATAGCAAAAAAAGGAATTTAGTAAAACGGGTACATGAAGTTTTAGAGCGGGTGAACCTGGAAGGAAGCGGAAATAAATTTCCCGGAGAGATAAGCGGCGGAATGCAAAAAAGGGTTGCCATAGCCAGGGCAATTGTCAATAAGCCTAAATATTTATTTTGTGATGAACCCAATTCAGGTTTGGATCCTAACACAGCTACTATTATTGATAATTTAATTATGGAGCTGACAAAAGAATACAATATTACAACGGTAGTCATAACCCACGATATGAACTCTGTATTGGAAATTGGAGAAAATATTGCTTTTTTAAAGGATGGCGTTTTGGCATGGAATGGGGATAAAAATAAAATTTTTAAAACCGATAACCAAACCGTAACCGATTTTGTTTATTCCTCCAAGCTATTCAAAAAAGTGAGAAAAGCACAAATCCAAGGGCATTAGTTAGTTCAAGGATTTTACGGCCAATGTATTCAGTTTTAATCTTAATGCTAACCAATTCTGAATTTTTTTGGTTTCAGCCTTTTTTATCTTTTTGACAACATTGTTTTTCCATGTAATGTTAAAAGTGGGGATGGTATCAATATTTGAAAAATTAGTAGAGATCGTATTAGCAAAGCTAAGGGTTTCCACGTTTTCGTAATTCACCTTCACCTCCTGGCTGATTTCTTTGAATGAAAAATCCCCGAGTTTATATTTCAAAAGTTCATTTTCCAACAATGAAATGCGGGCATCTTTATTCTCGATAACTTCCTGATTTTTTATATAGAGATCTTCCAAAATCCCGCTTCTTACCTGGGTTGACAACAAGGCTAAATCCTCAGTCTGGTTCACCCCCTGGTGGATAATTAATGTGGATTCCTTAAGTGCTTCCATCTCCCTCATTTGCTCCCTCCAGGTTTCAATGGTTGCCTGGGGTACAGAAACACCAATAAGATATACTTCAATTTCCTTATTGTGATAATCCTGATTGGTTTTGATAGTTTCAGCACCACTATATCGCACAACTTCTGATATAAATTCCCGGGACTTTGTTTCAAATACCTGTCTTTGTAACAGGTTTACAAACAGGATAACACTTGGGATCATTACAATAATTGCAATTATGGAAGCAATCTGAGCAATTTTCTTTCGGTGTTTGCTGTTTGCATATTTAACCAAAGGAAAACCTAATACTTTTGAAACGACAAAAGTAGAAAGTGCAATAAAAACAGCATTTATGGAAAACAGATAGATCGCTCCGCCGGCATAAGCCATGTTTCCAATGGCCAAACCATAACCAACGGTACATAAAGGTGGCATCAAAGCAGTAGCAATAGCAACCCCAAAGATCACACTAGCGATGGTACCCTTCTTTGTTTTAGCGACAATCAATGCCAGTCCTCCAAATATGGCTACCAGGACATCGAGAATAGTAGGATACGTACGAGCGATTAATTCTGGAGTTTCTTCTTTTACCGGGGAGATCAAAAAGTACATATAAGCTGTTAACACACTTAGCCCAACCATAACTCCCATATTGATAAAGGATTTCTTTAAGGTATCTACATCATTAATGGCCACCGATAACCCCACCCCTACAATTGGGCCCATAAGTGGAGATATCAACATCGCACCAATAACAACGGCTGTACTGCCCACATTCAGTCCTATGGAGGCTACAAATATCGAAAATATTAAAATCCATGCATTGTGGCCCTTAAAGGAAATATCCTTTTTAATCGCCTCAACGGTGGCTTCCCAATCGGTATCCTGACGAATATCGAGCAGTTCTGATATGAATGCTTTTAAACTATGCCAGATCCCGGTTGCATGAGAAAATTCATTCTGCTTTATGGTTTCTACTGGGGTACCGGTATCTGGATTATCTTTTTTTTCCATTTCTAACCTAAGTTTTTCCCAAACTTTTCCATTACCCGGGCTCTAATCTCCTTAATTTCCTGTTCCTTTTCTTTTGGGACTATCAATAATACATCCTCATCGTCTACAATAATATAATCTTCAAGCCCATCTACCACCACAATTTTAGATTTATTGGTATAAATAATATTATCCTTTGCCTCATTTGAAATCAATTGGGCATTTACCACGGCATTCTTTTGATCGTCCTTATCCAATTCTCCATATAATGCACCCCAGGTCCCTAAATCGTTCCAATCAAAGGATGCCGGCAGGACATATACAAATTTCGACTTTTCCATGATGGCAAAATCAATTGAAATATTTTCGGCCTGTGGATATACTTTTTCTATAAATTTTTCCTCCTCTGGGCTATTCAATTTATCGGCACCTTTCTCAAAGAGCTGGTACATTTCTGGCAGATATTTTAAAAAAGAATCAGCAATAAATGAAGCTTTCCAAATAAAAATTCCTGCATTCCAAAGGTAATTGCCATCTTTTAGGAACTTTTTAGCGTTTTCAAGATTGGGCTTTTCGGTAAATTCATCCACCTCCTGAAGCTTGCTTTCCTTATCCTCTTTAAATTTGATATAACCGTAACCGGTATTTGGAAAGGTTGGCTTGATCCCTAAAGTAATTAGGATCTCCTTATTAGCCGCAGCCTCAAAGGCCAAGTGAATATCTCTTGCAAATGCTTTCTCATCTTCAATCCAATGGTCGCTGGGTGCAACAAGCATCACAGCATCAGGATTTTGTTTTCTTATTTTAAGGGCGGCAAGCAAAATACAGGGAGCGGTATTTCGCATTGCAGGTTCTAAAAATATTTGCTCATCGCTTATTTTTGGGAGCTGTTCCTTTACCATTTCCTTATAATCCTGGTTGGTAAGTATTAGGATATGCTCATAAGGAACAACTTTAGCAAGACGACTATAGGTATGCTGAAGAAGAGTTTCCCCAATTCCCAGCATATCGTGAAATTGTTTGGGAAATTTGGATGTACTCAACGGCCAAAAACGGGAACCAACACCACCTGCCATGATGACTGCAAAATAATTTTTATTGTAACTCTTCATATGAAGATTATTATAAATTCATTTTATTTGAATAACGAATTTCTATTAATTAATTTTAAAAGTATAAACTTTCCTGATTAATGTCAATCGGTTTTAAATAATATTAACGGCCAAAATATTTTTATTTTCATCAGATTTCCACAGATAATAATCAGATTAAGAAAGCTTTCCATAAACTTCGGAAATTTTTCTGCTTTCTATTATCTTTTTTCCATTATCTACTGTCTATTTTAAAGCAATTCCACCTCGGCATTTGGTTGAAATAAATAAATTTTACCCGTGGCCATTTCCAGGCACTCATAGCGCTTTCTTCGTTTTACTCCCTTTTTAAAAATTTTGCCATTATATATACGAAAGACCCCGCCGTTGGCCACTTCAAAAATATAATTATTGTCGTTCTCAGGATCAAATTTTTTTAAGGCGACCGAAAGATGTGCGTCAGTATCTCCGCTGGCCTTGGGATTTTTAAAATGATTTGCTATTAACGGTAACAATTGGGTTGGAAATATTTCCGGTCGGATAAATGGCAACATTAACTGTTGAAAAGTCAACTTCCATTCCTGCCCGTGAGGCAGAATTGCCCTCCCAAATCTTTCAAAAGCCACCAAATGTGAAATTTCATGTACCAGAGTTATCAAAAACCGAAATTTATTCAAATTTGAATTCACGGTAATTTGATGAACCCCATCAGGCATTCTTCTATAATCGCCATGTCTTGTAACCCGTTCATTTACAATTTTAAGATGAATCCCGTTTTCTTCAATCAACGTAAAAATTGATACGACGGAATGGCTTGGAAGATATTTTTCAAGAATTTCATTCATGAAATTATTTGTTATGGAGTAGAGTTTGAAACCTGTAACAATTTTCCATTGTAATATTTTTGACCGTTTAAACTGAAATCTACAATATATTCGGCCATTTCCATAGCCGACAAGGGTGCTTTATACCCGGGGAATGCTTCTTCCAACATTTCGGTTTGAACTGCACCAAGAGCCAACACATTAAAGGAGGGGCCGTTTTCTTTATATTCCTCAGCCAGAAGTTCGGTTAAAGTAATAAGCGCTCCCTTACTGGAGCTATATGCCGATAAACCTCCGAATTTCACGCTCCCTTGCACGCCGCCCATACTGCTGATATTAACAACATGACCGCTTGCCGGCATCAACGGAAGTGTTTTCTGAATAATACCTACCACCCCAAAAACATTGGTATTGTATACGTTCTTAAATTCTTCTACACTCGACTTTAAAAAGGGTTTATTTAAGAACGCCCCGGCATTGTTAATGAGAACGTCAACATTCTCCCATTCTGATCTTATATATGCAACCACTTTTTCCAGAGAATCTTCCCTGGTAATATCACAGGAAATAGAATGAACATTTTTCAATTCTAAAGCTTTAACAGGCCCCGTATTTCTGGAAAGAGCCAATACCTTATTCCCGGCTTTGGCAAATAATTTTACCATTTCAAGTCCTATTCCGCGGCTAGTTCCCGTAATTATAACGTGTTTCATAATTGGTTTAATTTAATTTCCTTTTCTGATGTATTTGCCATTATATAAAGCCCGGGGATCACACTTTGGATGAGGTGTGCAATATATGAAAAATCCATCTTTTCGGCTCCATCTGAAACATGATGATAATAATCGTAATTTGTAAAATCAAAAGTGCTGATGGTTTGTGCTGGGACATTAAATTTTTGAAAAAACGGATAATTATCGCTTCTTTCAAATAGCTTGTATTCATTGGCTCGCGGTAAAAATCCCAAGATCTTTGAATTGGAATATTCGTTAAATTTTTCAGCCAGGTTAGATCCTTCGAAACCCGTTACAAAAGCCAGATAATTTTTATCCTGCATTGGCACGCCAATCATTTCAAAATTGACCATTGCATATAAATTCAATCCTTCTGAATTTAATTTTTCCGCGATATGTTTCGATCCCAGAAGGCCCATTTCTTCAGCAGAAAACAGCACAAAAAGTAAACTTCTTTTATTGTCGTTTATTTTTGAAAAGTGTTTTGCTAATTCTAATACCCCAACCGTTCCTGAGGCATTGTCATTGGCGCCATTGGCAATAGAATCGCCATTGATCTCTTTCCCTATACCTATATGATCATAATGTGCACCCAGGATGATGAACTCCTTTTTTAATACAGGATCATTTCCTTCCAAAAATCCAATTAAATTATATCCGGTATTATTGCCAATCTCAAAAGAATCCCGATAGGTTTTATAGTAGGGTTTTACATTGTTTTCCCCAAACACGATTTCTATGAAAGTAGCTGCTTCTTCAATTCCCTCTGTACCGGTTTCACGTCCACGAAGCTTATTGGAGGACAAATATTCCAAATTTTTCTTAACAGAAGCTTCAGAAATTACAGGATTGCGTGCCTTGATATCTCTTTCAGAGATTATCGTTTTTTCCAAGGCAGCATTTTGTGTTAAATTACAGGCTGTTGAAACAGTAATAATGGCAAGAATCCCAATTTTATATAAAGCATTCCTCATAGGGTTAAAGATAAAAAAATCCCGCAATAGTGCGGGATTTTGAATATTTATTTTCCTTTTTAACCCGGGTTTTAGGCCAACATGGTTACTGGATTTTCCAGGTAGCTTTTCAGGGTTTGTAAAAAAGCGGAACCTGTTGCTCCATCTACGGTTCTATGATCGCAGGCAAGAGTAAGTTTCATTGTATTTCCAACAACTATCTGCCCATTTTTAACCACCGGTTTTTCAACTATTGCTCCTACAGACAGAATTGCTGAATTGGGTTGATTTATAATGCTGGTAAATTCTGTAATTCCGAACATTCCCAAATTGGAAACAGTAAATGTACTTCCTTCCATTTCCTGAGGCTGCAATTTTTTATTGCGCGCTTTCCCTGCCAGATCTTTTACCTGCGCACCAATTTGTGTCATAGACATTTGGTCTGCAAAACGCAAAACAGGAACCAGAAGTCCGTCTTCTACCGCTACTGCAACTCCCATGTGAATGTGTTTCGCGATTTTGGTAGTTTCCCCTGTCCATTGTGAATTCACCCTTGGATGCTTGCGGAGTGCCATTGCTGATGCTTTTATCACCAAATCGTTATAGGAAACCTTCACATCAGGTAGCTCGTTAATTTGTTTTCTTGAAGCAATTGCACCTTCCATATTTACCTCAATGGTAAGATAATAATGAGGAGCGGTGAATTTTGATTCTCCTAAGCGTTTTGCAATAGTTTTGCGCATTTGAGAATTTTTAATTTCCTCAAATTCTTCTTCACCTGCAGCAACGTAAGCTTGTACTTCTTTTGCCTCAGCTTTTACCCCTTCAGAAACAACAGCCTGCTTGGCTTTTTCTGAAGGTTTAAAGGTTTCAATATCTTTCTTTACAATCCGGCCATTCTCACCTGATCCCTTTACTTCAGAAATATCTATTCCCTTATTCTCAGCCATTTTTTTGGCTAATGGAGAAGCAAAAATACGTTTGTCACTATGTGTTTTTGAAGCTTTGCTTTTTTCTAAAGTTTCGCCTTCTTTGGGCTTTTCTTCTGAAGAATTTTTATCTAAGACAGGTGATTCTTTGGAAGAGACGGTCTTAGCACCAATTTTTGAAATATCGGTGCCTTCCGGCCCAATTATAGCCAGAAGAGTATCGACCTTAGCCGATTCTCCTTCCTGGATTCCAATTTTAAGCAAGGTTCCATTATAGAAGGATTCAAATTCCATTGTGGCCTTATCGGTTTCAATTTCGGCTAATATATCGCCTTCCTCAACTTTATCGCCTTCGTGTTTGATCCATTTGGCTACAGTCCCTTCTTCCATGGTATCGCTCAATCGAGGCATATTAATTACTTCAACTCCTTCAGGAACTTCTCCGTTTTCAGCTGAATCTTCATCTTCCGAAACGCTCTCACTATCCTTTACTTCATCTTCAGAATCTTTCTTATTCTCCTTGTCATCAGATTTTTTCCCACCCTCCAACAACGCAGAAATATCTTCACCCTTTTCACCAATAATGGCCAAAAGTGTATCTACAGGGGCAGTTTCGCCCTCTTCAAGTCCTATATACAAAAGGGTCCCTTCAGAAAAAGACTCAAATTCCATTGTAGCT
>JBDNHN010000218.1:0-11325 GCA_041688725.1 Gillisia sp. | reverse complement strand
GTAGCGAGAACGGGGGACGATCCCGTGACCTCCGGGTTATGAATCCGACGCTCTAACCAACTGAGCTACCTCGCCAAAATATTGTGCTGCCGCAAAAAAAATATAAGTGAAAAATTGCAATTCAAAAGCAATTGGACTCCTCAGTTTGCGGCTGCAAATATAAAAACTATTTGTTGGGAGGCAAACATTATTTTCTGAAATATTATATTTGTTTTCTTTCAATGTCTGCAATTAATAATTATATTGCCAGAAATCTAAGAAATAAAGCATGAAAGATAAAGTTAAGTACGAAATGGAATTTCCTATTCAGGCATCTCCATCGTTATTATATCAATATATTTCAACACCTTCCGGTCTTAGTGAGTGGTATGCGGATGATGTTAATTCACGTGGAGAGCTATTTACCTTTATATGGGACGGGTCTGAAGAAGCAGCCAATCTTTTAAGCAAAAAGAATGGGGAGCGCGTTAAATTCAGATGGGAGGCTGATGATGAAACCCCTTATTATTTTGAGATCAGGATTCAGGTGGATGAAATTACCAAAGATGTTTCAATTATGATTACCGATTTTGCTGATGATGACGAACTAGAAGGAGGAAAAATGCTTTGGGATAATATGATATCCGATCTTAAACAGGTATTAGGATCGAATTAAAATTCCTTATTTAAATAGTACCTTTGCCCCGTTTAATAATAAAAGTGGGGTTTTTTTTATGATAAATTTAAACGGAAGATCAGTAGAAATCGATCAGGCCAATATATCGGTTCAAAACAGGGGGCTCCTTTATGGGGATTCTGTATTTGAAACCATTAGGGTAATAAACGGAAAAATTATTTTTTGGGAGGATCATTATTTCAGGCTAATGGCCTCAATGCGTATTATGCGTATGGAAATTCCCATCAATTTTTCCCCTGAGTTTTTAGAGGAGGAAATCCTAAATTTGATTAGGGAAAATAATCTGGAATTTTCTCCGGCGCGAATCCGGTTTACAGTTTATAGAAAACAAGGCGGTTATTACAGCCCGGAAACCCTAAATATTGAATATGTGATACTGGCAGAAAAATTGCCGGATCCTTTTTATTTATTGAAGGAAGATTTTTACGAAGTAGAACTTTTTAAAGACCATTATATCAACAGCGGACTTTTATCCACTATTAAATCAAACAACCGTGCTGTGAATGTTTTGGGCAGTATTTATGCCAGTGAAAATGGTTATCAGAACTGTTTGATCCTGAATGAAAATAAAACTGTGGTAGAAGCCTTAAACGGGAATATTTTTTTAGTAAAAGAAAATAAAATAAAAACACCGCCACTTAGCGAAGGTGCTTTAAATGGCATTGTTCGAAAACAAATTTTGGCCATTCTGGAAACCATGCCCAATCTGGAAATTGAAGAAGTCGCTATTTCTCCGTTTGAACTTCAAAAGGCAGACGAGTTGTTTATTACCAATGTGATTGTTGGAATACGACCAATTACTAAATACCGCAAAAAAGAATTTGGAGTAGGGGTAGCTAAGGAGCTGCTTTCAAAATTAAATATGAAAGCAAGGTTGGGTTAATTGTAGTTTGGGTTTTCTGGAGCATTTGCCCATAACATATAATTACCACCCAATTCAACCATTTTATCTTTCCAAAACGAGCGATAAGGCCTTTCAATTACATCCTTTGCATCCTTTTGGGGAGTAACGATCCAAGAATTGGAAATTAATTCCTCTTGCAATTGTTCTGCATCCCAACCAGAATAACCCAGAAAGAACCTAATCTGTTTATCGGTGATCAAACCTTTCAGGATTAATTCCTTTACGGCTTCAAAATTACCGCCCCAATAAATTCCATTTGAAATTTCAATACTCTCCGGGATGAGGTCCGGGATTTTGTGAATAAAATAAAGGTTATCCTGTTCCACAGGCCCCCCGTTATATATTTTAAAGCCTTTATTGAGTTCGGGGACTAGGTCCTTCAAAGTGAAATCCAATACCTTATTTAAAATAAACCCGATGGAACCGGTTTCGGAATGTTCAGCAAGAAGAACCACCGACCTGTTAAAGGACGCATCACCTATAATTGAAGGTTCGGCCACTAAAAGCATTCCTTTTGCGGGTTTAAAAGCTATCATAGTTGCATTCTTTTTATTAAAGCTAAAGATTAAATTAATACTTTTAAATGATTTATGTCATTTTTTTTTCAAAAAAAAACTCCCCGGAAGGAGAGTTTAAGTTTTTCTAATACAAATTATTAGTTCACAGCTTTTTGTAAATCTGCTCCAGCTTTAAATTTAACTACATTTTTTGCAGCAATTTTAATAGTTTTTCCGGTTTGTGGGTTTCTACCTTCACGTGCAGCTCTTTTAGATACTGACCAAGACCCAAATCCTACCATGGAAACACGATCGCCATTTTTTAATGATTTTTCAACATTTTCCAAGAATGATTCTAATGCTTTTTTTGCTGCAGCTTTTGAAATACCTGCGTTTTCAGCCATTGCATCGATTAAATCTGTTTTGTTCATAATTTGAATTTTAAATTAATTGTTGGTTAAACTTTCTGCTAATTTGCATTACAAATTTATGTGGATTTCTCAGCCGTGCAAGTAATAACAAGGGAAATACGACATTTTGTTAATAACTTAGGTGTTTTGTTAATAACTTAGATTGATTTATACAGAAATCCCGCATTTCAATGGTGATAAGGCTTTAGAGAACTTTGGCTTCTGATTCAAAATGATAGCCATTCAATAATTCTTTTGACTTCATTTTTCTTTTCCCGGGCAACTGAATTTCTTTTAAAATGATAAATCCGTCATGCACGGCAACCTTTAATTCATTATTTTCTACGATTAATTTCCCCAAAGCATACTCATGTGATTCATTGGAAATTCCAACTTCGAATATCTTGATCAAACTCTGTTCAGTTGCATTTTGAAAAAAGGACCACGCAGTCGGATAGGGATCCAATCCGCGAATGTGATTATAGATTTGATTTGCCGGCGCTTCCCAATTAACCCGGGTGTTTTCCTTAGTGAGCTTGGGCGCTTCTTTTAAAAGCGGATGATCGTACTGTTTTTGAGGTTTGACCTTATCATTTTTAATTAGTATCAGGGTTTCTAAAATCAACTTTGCCCCGATAATCATTAGTTCGTCATGAAGTTCTTCCACATTTTCATCGGGTGATATAGAAACCTCTTTTTGAAGGATCATTGCTCCGGTGTCAATTTTTTCATCAATAAAAAATGTAGAAACTCCAGTTGTTTTTTCCCCATATATGATCGCCCAATTTATTGGAGCAGCACCCCGATATTGAGGAAGTAAAGAAGCGTGAAGATTAAAAGTGCCATATTCCGGTAGTTGCCAAACCATTTTTGGTAACATTCTAAAAGCGACAACCACTTGAAGGTTAGGTTGTAAAGCCTTCAACTCATCTATAAATTCAGAGGATTTCAGGTTTGTGGGTTGTAAAATTGGCAATCCCTGAGAAAGGGCATATTCCTTCACTGCGCTTTGTTGAAGTTTTCTGCCCCGGCCGGCCGGTTTATCCGGAGCAGTTACAACGCCTACCACGTTGTAATTGGCCTTGATAATTTCCTGAAGCGAAGTAACCGCAAATTCGGGAGTTCCCATAAATACAATGCGCAAATTTCTCATAGTTATTTTAGTTTGTAGGTGTTGGTAGGTGTTAAGTCAATAATTTCCTTCTCCGTTAATAATTTGAGCACTTTTAAAATTCCTGCTTCTGGATAGGGAAGGGCCACAACTAGCTCCCGTGAGCTTCTGTCCCCGGTTTTCAAAAAGTCCATGATTTCCAGGTAAATTCGTTTGATGGTTTCTTTCCTGATATTGGAATCTACTGGTTTGCATACCGAGCAGATCCCGCAATTCTTTGTGTCGGTTTCCCCAAAATATATCAATAGTTGCCTGCTGCGGCAAATTTTATCATTTTCAACATAAGCCAATATGGCTTCAATTTTGTCGGTTTTATTCTTCGACTGGTTTTTTATGTATTTTCCAAATGGGTAAATACTGCTTTCATCTTCCCGTGGCACTAAAAAAGTTATGGAAGCATCGTGTTGCTGATGTTCAAATTCTACTATTTTATCACGATGTAACTGATTCAAAATGGAAATAACTTCAGATTCTAGAGTTTCCGCTTTTTTACAAATGGAGGATAAATTAAGAGGCATTTTGTTTTCAAATATACCGCCATAGGTCCTTAAAATTGCTTTTATAACCGGTTCGAATTTAGGATTCTCTTCCAAATAATAAAAAAGCTGTTTGTTTGAAATAATAAATTGAAGACTGGCCGCTTTCTGAAATTGCTGAGAAAGTTTAACAATGCTTATCCTATCCAGCAATTGTATAGTATTGTATGTTTTTGAAGTATTCAAATGATAATGACTACAAAATTCGGCAAAATTGAAATCGTGGCTCGTATCCACGCCTTCGCCGTAAGCAATTTGAAAATATGCAACCAATTTTTTATAAACCAGGATCACAAATTTTATATCCGGCAAAGTCTTTAAGAATTGATTTTTAAGAATGGGAATATCGCTTTTATTGGTAATAATAGTTGCTGTGGCCAATTCATTGTCACGCCCGGCACGCCCGGCTTCCTGAAAATAACTTTCAATGCTTTCGGGTAAATTCAAATGTATAACATGGCGCACATTAGGTTTGTCAATGCCCATTCCAAAGGCATTTGTAGCAACCATAATTTTTACATCTTCCCTTAGCCAGGAGTTGAGTTTTGCCGATTTTTCCTTGCCGGATAAACCTCCGTGAAAAGCAGCCGTTGTGTAACCTCGCTGCTGGAGTTCCCTGGAGACTTCCAGAGTCGCGTTCCGGCTTCTCACATAAATGATCGCGCTTTCATTCTTATCCTGCAACAACTGTTGCAGCCTGTACATTTTATCTTCAGTGAAAAGAACCCTGAAGGCTATATTTTTTCGTTCCAGAGATTTTTTAAAGATCAGGGGTTCCTGAAGTAGTAGTTTGTCCTGAATATCCCGAACCAC
Organism: Gillisia sp.; assembly: GCA_041688725.1. Lineage (GTDB taxonomy): Bacteria > Bacteroidota > Bacteroidia > Flavobacteriales > Flavobacteriaceae > Gillisia. The sequence goes on along the minus strand of JBDNHN010000218.1, from coordinate 6,318 downwards.
CTCTTTGGTAGCAGAAGCGGTTAATGCGATAATTGCCACTTCGGGATGTAATTCCCTCAATACGGAAATATTTAAATAAGCCGGCCTGAAGTCGTGTCCCCATTGCGAAATGCAATGCGCTTCATCTACCGCAATTAAATTCACATTCATTTGTTTGATGCGTTGTTGTACCAGATCCTGTTGTAATCGCTCGGGAGAGAGATATAAAAACTTATAATTTCCATAGATGCAATTATCCAAAAGGGCATCCAAATCCTGAAACGAGATTCCACCGGTTATGGCCAACGCTTTAATACCTTTGTTTTGAAGCGATTTTACCTGGTCCTCAATTAAAGCTACAAGTGGTGATACTATAATACAAATCCCGTCTTTAAGAAGTGCCGGGACCTGGAAGCAGAGGGATTTTCCTCCGCCCGTAGGCAACAAGGCGATCACGTCCTTATTGTTATAAGCACCATTAATGATCTCTTCCTGAAGGGATTTAAAGGATTCGTGTCCCCAGTACTTTTGTAATATGTGTTTTGCCTGTTGCAAAATTAAGCATCAAGATTGTTTAATATGAAATTGCTGCGGTTTTCAATTGATTGTTTGGGGACTTCAAGAGGTTTGTAACCAAATGTAATATAGGCTTTTTTTAGGTATTCATATATTTTTTGGGCCTCCTCAAAGGATTCGTAACGTTCGTTATCTGTCTCATAAATTTCATCCCAGGGCGGCATTAAGAAAATACGATCATATTTATGATCAACGCAAGCATTCCTGAATATTGAGGGATAGGTGGTTCCAAAATAATCCATATATGCAACCACATCCGGAATTCCCCGGTCCAAAAACACCAATTTTCCGGAAGATTCTTGTGCATTCTGATACTGCTTTATGCGCGCTTCCAACAGTTTTTCGCTAAATAACAATGGATCATCCAAAAATAGTTGGTCAATTCCCTGTTCTTGAGCTTCTAAGGTAATTTGCCTTGAGACCTCATGAAAGCAGTAATGGCCTTTAGATTCCAGGTTACTTATCACAGACGATTTTCCGGTACCGGGTCCACCGGTAATTACAATTCTTTTATTTTGCACGCAGTAAATTTCGGTATTTGTAATTGATAAAAAAAATGAATCATAATTTTGTATTTTTGCAGTCTAATGAAAGATAAAAAAATATGGAGCCAGCTAAAGATCCGGAAGAATTTTATAAGAAATTAAAAGTCCAGTTGCAAGATACCTCAATTTGGCCAACCGAATATCTGTATAAATTCATAGTTCCAACCAAGCCATCAAAAATTGAACAAATTGAAGAGATCTTTGATAATATGGGAGCTGTGATAAATACAAGGTTATCCAAAAAAGGGAAGTACACGAGTTTGTCCATAAACGTCAGGATGAAAAACCCTGATGCTGTTATTGAAGTTTATAAGCTAATAGGGAGAGAAGTAGAGGGAGTTATTTCTTTATAACCTGAATTTCAGCTAAAAAAATTATTTTTTAAAAATTTCAAATTTTAGAGCAGTTGGATAATATTTTGTATTTTGCAGGCAATATAATTTCTACCAATTTAATTATCACCTTTAATTTTCAATTTTGATATACGAATTAGAATATAACTCCGAAAGGAGTAAGCTTATTATACCTGAATATGGGCGTCATTTACAAAAAATGGTCGAACATGCCATTTCTATTGAAGACGATAAAGAACGAAATAAAGAGGCAAGGGCTATAATTGCAGTTATGGGCAACATGAACCCGCATTTGAGGGATGTGCCTGATTTTCAGCATAAATTATGGGATCAGCTATTTATAATCAGTGATTTTATACTCGATGTGGAATCGCCTTTTCCAAAACCATCTAAGGAACTTTTGGAAGAACGTCCTGATCCGATGGAATATCCTCAGAATTTTCCGAAATACCGATTTTACGGAAACAATATAAAAAGGATGATCGATGAGGCCGTAAAAATGGAAGAAGGGGACTTGAAAGAAGCCTTGGTCTATGCCATTGCCAACCACATGAAAAAATCCTATCTCAACTGGAACAGGGAAACTGTAGATGACGATATCATCTTTGGGCACCTTCATGAACTAAGCAATGGAAAGATCAATTTGAAAAACAGCGAGGAAGATTTGAGTGAAGCCGCCAATTTATTGAGAGGAAACAAGAAATTTAAAACTCCTCCTAAAAAGGTAAGTCATAATCCACGCGGACGAAAACGATATTAAAAAATTAAATATTTTATGGGAACTTTCCAAATTGAAGGAGGCCATGCATTAAGTGGAAGCATACAGCCACAAGGTGCAAAAAACGAAGCCCTCCAAATTTTATGTGCGGTACTTTTAACCCCGGAAAAAGTAATAATTCACAATATTCCCGATATACTTGATGTAAATAAGCTTATTACCCTACTAAAAAGTTTAGGGGTAATAGTTGAGAAATTAGGGAAAGGGAGCTATAGTTTTATTAGCGAGAGCATAGATTTGGATTACCTGGAGAGTGAAGCCTTTAAGCAGGAAGGAAGCGGGTTAAGAGGTTCCATTATGCTGGTAGGTCCTTTATTGGGTCGCTTCGGGAAAGGTTATATTCCAAGACCCGGAGGCGATAAAATAGGCCGCCGAAGACTGGATACGCATTTTGAAGGCTTTATGAAATTGGGTGCTAAATTCCGTTATAATGATGAAGAGCGGTTTTATGGAGTTGAGGCGCCAAATGGCCTTACCGGCACCTATATGTTGCTAGAAGAAGCATCGGTTACCGGAACAGCAAATATTGTGATGGCCGCGGTTTGGGCAAAAGGAAAAACCACTATCTACAACGCAGCCTGTGAACCTTATTTGCAACAACTTTGCAAAATGTTGAATTCTATGGGTGCAAAAATTGAAGGCATCGGTTCAAATTTATTACATATTGAAGGTGTTGAAAGCTTTACCGGTTGTGAGCATACAATTTTACCGGATATGATAGAAATTGGCTCCTGGATTGGAATGGCAGCCATGACCCAGAGTGAAATTACCATAAAGAATGTCGATTGGGATCACCTTGGTGTTATTCCGAATAACTTCAGGAAACTTGGAATTACCATTGAAAAAAGAAATGATGATATTTATATTCCTGCCCATACAGATGGATATGAAATTCAAAATTTTATTGATGGTTCTATAATGAACATAAGTGATGCTCCATGGCCGGGATTTACTCCCGATTTATTGAGTATTTTGCTGGTTGTAGCCACACAGGCAAGAGGAAGTGTACTTATTCATCAAAAAATGTTTGAAAGCAGATTGTTTTTTGTAGATAAGTTAATAGATATGGGAGCAAAAATAATTTTATGCGATCCGCATCGGGCTACCATAATAGGCTCGGATTTTAAATCACCATTACGAGCTACTACCATGACTTCTCCAGATATCCGGGCAGGGGTTTCCCTTTTAATCGCCGCTATGTCTGCCCAAGGTACTTCAACCATTCATAATATTGAACAAATAGACCGGGGCTACGAAAATATAGATGAAAGGCTTCGTGCTATTGGTGCAAGAATAAAACGTATTGAATAAAATCTATTGAATAAATAAGGTGCTTTAAATTTAATTTTAAAGCACCTTATTCTTTATCAGTAAAAACCTATTCTTTTTTTTCTAAAATAGGTTTCTTGTATCCAAATAAATTCTGATTTTTAATCATCTCGGAAATACCTTCGGGTAACATGTTTTCCCATCCACTTTTTCCGTCATTGATCATTTGTAAAATCTCTCTGGAGAAAAGTTTTAATAATTCAGGATTGTAATCTTCAATATCTAAAACTTTACCATTGTATTTAAAAAATTTGTAAAGTTCTTTCATTCGGGGATGAACCTTTAAGTTTTCACTTGTAATAATTTCCCCTGTTTCATGATCTTTTAAAGGGTATAAGTACACTTTTAAATCTTTAAAGAAGAGTTTGCCAAATGCTTCCAGAATACCTCCACTTAACTGCCTATAGTATTTTTCGTCAAATATTTCAATCATGTTGTTTACACCCATCGCCAGTCCCATACGTTCCTTGGTATATCGGGAGAAATATTCTACCAATTTATAATATTCCTGGAAGTTGGAGATCATCACCGTTTGTCCTAAAGAACATAATAGCTTGGCTCTGTCCATGAAATCCAGTTCATCAATTTCTCCTTCAGCTCTTAAATTGGAAAGTGTGATTTCAAAGATCACTTGGGTATTTTCTTCAGACACCTTTTTCTCCTTGATGAAAAGTTCGAAGGAGCGTTTGTAAATATCCATATTCACCTTTGTTACTGGTCTAAAACTTCCGCGTAGAGCGAGGATATTTTTTTTGTAAAGAATTTTAGCCGGTAAAACGTTATTGCCATCCGGTGCAAACATTACAGCATCGGTCATTCCGTTTTTTACCAATTGCAAACTCATCAAGCGGTTGTCCACCTGTTCAAACCTGGGACCCGAAAAATTGATGGTATCAATTTCAATCTGGTCTTTATCAATATGATCGTATAAATACTTCAATAACTTTTTTGGGTTATCGTATTTGTAGTATGCCCCATAAATAAGGTTTACCCCCAGAATTCCAAGAGTATTTTGTTGTAAACGGGCATCATTTTCGTGAAAACGTATATGCAGGCTTATTTCGTTATAATCTTCACTTGGATCAACCTGATATCTTATGCCCACCCAACCGTGACCTTTGTACTGCTTGGCAAAATCTATTGTTGCGACAGTATTTGCGTAGCTAAAGAATAATTTATGCGGATGCTTGTCCCGTGTAATTCGATTTTCAATTAAGTTAATTTCATGAGAGAGCATTTTTTTAAGCCTTCCTTCGGTGACGTAACGTTTATCATCTTCTTCGCCATAAATGGCATCGCTAAAATCTTTGTCGTAAGCACTCATAGCTTTTGCTATAGTACCCGAAGCACCACCAGCTCTAAAAAAATTTCTTACGGTTTCCTGTCCTGCTCCGATCTCAGAAAAGGTGCCATAAATATTTTCATTTAAATTGATGCGTAATGCTTTACTTTTAATTGAGGGAACATCTTCAAACTCTCTGTCCCCCTTAATTGTAATAGGCATAGAATAATGTTTTGGTGATAAAATTATGTATGACAAAGGTAGTAAAACGGTAAGCTATAGAAAATAAATATACTTACTTTTGTAAAAAAATAACTCTTTTGGTAGTAACATTTTTGGGTACAGGTACTTCACAGGGCATCCCGGTAATAGGAAGTAATCATCCGGTATGTTTAAGTACTGATCCTAAGGATAAACGTTTACGGGTTTCGGCCCTTGTAGAATATGAAGGTTATACTATTTTAATAGATTGCGGCCCCGATTTCAGGGCGCAAATGCTCACAAATCAAATCACACATATAGATGCTATTCTATATACTCATGAGCATAACGACCATACTGCTGGATTGGACGATATAAGGCCATATTTTTTCAGACAGGGAGATATTCCCATCTACGCGCATAGAAGGGTACTGGATTCTCTTAAGAAACGATTTGAATATATTTTTGAAAGTGAAAACAAATATCCCGGGGCTCCAAGTGTAGTGATCAATGAAATTCAAAATGTGCCTTTTAAATTTAAGGAACTCGATATTATGCCCATAAATGTTATGCACAATCGGGTACAGGTTTTTGGTTATAGGTTGGTGAATTTCGTTTATTTAACCGATGTAAAAACAATTGAAGAAGAAGAAATTGAGAAACTCAAAGGTGTTAAAGTATTGGTAATTAACGCTTTGAGAATAGAGAAGCATCATTCTCATTTTAATTTAGAGGATGCCCTGGAGTTTATCAACAAAGTAAAACCGGAACGCGCCTATATTATACATATCAGCCATTTAATGGGATTCCATGAGGAAGTCCAGGCACAATTGCCGGAAAATATTTTTCTGGCCTATGACAACCTTAAAATCACAATTTAATGCTCGGTAAAATTTATATGTATCTCTTTATCTTCATGTTGCTTTTTACAATCTTTATCTATGTAAACGATAAAAAGATCCTGGATGCAAAAGAGGAAAAAATTGAAAATTTACAAGAAAAACTATCAGAGGTAGAAATTAAAAATGAAGTACTTCTCAGCGAAAATTTAAGTTTGAATTATTTTTCTTTATCTCAAAATGAAGAAGCTATTTCGTATTTCGATAATTTGAGTATAAATGCAGAGGAACTTGCGCGTACGGTAGAAGATGAAATAATAGGCAGAAATAAAGCAGGGGAGGATAATGACCTGGTTCCGTTTAAAGGAATGGAAGGCGTGATGCGAATCAATAAGGTAAAAGTCTTAAACCACAAATGGATAATCGCCGATTTTAC
>JBDNHN010000217.1:0-2148 GCA_041688725.1 Gillisia sp. | reverse complement strand
ACCTTGAAGGTCGTAGCCATGGAAATCGTGCATTTCAAAATAGAAATTCACTCTTTTTCCTTTTTCCACAATATTGTGGATGAGTGGATGTATTTTTTCAACATCTTTTTTTGAAATTTTGTCTTCCAGCTTTGCGGCAATTAAGTTGTCTTTAGTTATTTCTAATATCTGTATCATATTTTTAATATAATATACTTAACTAATCGATGCAACGGAAGTGCAATAATTACCCACTACATTTATCACAAATCCCTTTTACAACCAGATTTATATTTTCAGCAATAAACCCGTCGGGTAAGTTGATATGCGGAATTTTATGTTCGGTCAAACATACAGTTTCCTTACAATTGGTACAATGAAAGTGCAAATGCAAATCAGTATCTATTTCACAATTACAATGTTCTTCACATAGTGCATATTTGCTAATGCCAGTTCCGTCATCAATTTGATGTGCAATACCTTTTTCTACAAAAGTCTTTAATGTGCGATATAATGTTGTTCTATCAGAATTTTCGAAATGTACTTCAATATTTGTCAAACTAACTGCAACATTTTTGTTTACCAGGTATTGTAAAACCAGCATACGCATAGCGGTTGGTTTCACTTTACTGTTCTTAAATATTTTTTCTATAACATCCATTTCTTAAAAGGTATTGCGTTTTAAGGATTCGCCCGTTTTAATTTTAAACGCATCTTCAATATTGGTCAAATAAATGATACCGTCCCCAGGTTCTTCAGTTTTACCATTAGCAAGAATTATCTCAATAGCGGTTTGTGCTTCTTCATTTTGACAGACTAATTCAATTTTAACTACACTGCTATCCGTTATGTGAAAATCGAGGGATGGTCTTGCACCTTTTGCCTTAAATGCTCCTGTACCTTCTGCTTGTGAGAGTGTCATGCTTTTAAAACCATTATCAGTTAAGACTTCTATAATTTTTTGTATTCTATTTGGCTTTACAAACGCTTTTATTTCTTTCATTTTTAAATATTTTATAGTTTTTTAAATGATTTTGAGCCGGGAATGCATATAATTATTAACTAATCAATTAAGAAGAACAACAAACCCGGAATCAAAATCCTACGTATTTATTAATTTAATGTCCGTGCTCAAGTTCGCCCTTGACCATTTCGGAGGATAAGGTATAGGCTCCGGCACTGACTATCTGGACATTTTTTGGCAGATCTTGTTGTATGCTTATTTCAATAAAGCCCAAATCTGTTTCCCCAGCAGTTACTGGTATTCTTTTAAATTTTAATTTATTTTCTTCCTTATCGCCCGTTTCATCCAAAATGAAGATAAAGGATTGTTCACCTTCTTTAACGATCGCTTTTTCCGGCACGGCTAAAGCTATCTTTTCTCCTTGTACAATTCTACCTTCAACATACATTCCAGGTAATAAATCTCCATTCTTATTGTCTATATCTGCCAGTACTTCCAAAGCTTTTGGGTCTGTTTTAAAAGTTTTCCCAACGGACCGTATGGTCGCTTTTAACAGCTCATCCGGTTTTGAAGTGGTTGTGAAGTAGATTTGTTGACCTGTTTTAATCTTGTTAATATCCTTTTCATACACCTTAAAGTTCACATAAATTTTTGAGTTGTCACTTATTGTAAACATTTTAGATTGTGGGGCTACATAATCTCCCAGGCTAATCATAACATTATCTACAAACCCCGTTAATGGAGTGGTTACAGGTGCTGCTGAGTAAATTTCTCCTTCAGTGACCTTCTCTATATTCAATCCTAAAAGTTTTAATTTTGATCGCAAACCGTTAACACTAGAGGTGGTAGATCTAAGCTTAGATTGTGCCATTTGAAATTCTTTTCCGGAGGAAACTCCCTTATTATAAAGAGTTTGTTTGCGTTCAAAATCTTGCTTTAAAAAGACGAGTTCATTGTTTTTTTCTTGGAACTCCTGCTGCATGCTAATAATATCTGGATGTTCTAGATAAGCAAGGATCTGGCCTTTGCGAACATTAGCACCCTCAATTACTTTTATGGAACTTACATTACCACCTATAAAGGGACTTACATTCGCCTTATCCTGTGCGAAAAGTTCCAATTGACCTGTAACTTTTATATTATTACCTATTTTTTTTTCTTCTAATTCACTTAACTCTAGACCTATGGTTTCAGCCTGGATTTTT
>JBDNHN010000216.1:0-4440 GCA_041688725.1 Gillisia sp. | reverse complement strand
TTTGACCTTACAAGGGAACGCGTTCGTCAAATTAAAGAAAAAGCAATTAGACGCCTGAAACATACTTCAAGAAGCAAGATCTTAAAAACATATTTAGGATAAATCTAACAATAACAACAGTCTGATTCCGGTGAAAACCGGAATTTTAACTGTTCGTTTTTTGATTGATGAATGACCCCGGAGTGATTACCGGGGTTTTTTCATGAAGGCTGTACTGTAGGCTTCTTCCCTTACATTATTTTAAGAACACGAAACTCAAATTTATTTTTTAAGGATAGCCCAACATAATCCGGCTATTTTAATACACAAATTCCCCAAATTCACTTTTAATGGTGAGTTTTTTGATTTCTGAAGCTTCCACCCTACCCACTATTTTGGCATCTACATTAAAGGATCTTGAGATCTCAATAATTTCAGCTGCTATGTTCTCATCCACATACAATTCCATCCGGTGGCCCATATTGAACACCTGATACATCTCTTTCCAATCGGTTTTACTTTCCTGCTGAATAAGCTTGAAAAGTGGTGGCACTTCAAACATTTCATCTTTAACAATATGCAGGTTTTCTATAAAATGGAGAATCTTTGTTTGCGCACCTCCGCTGCAGTGTACCATGCCGTGAATGTCCTTATTACTGAACTTGGACAGGATCTTTTTGATAATTGGGGCATAAGTCCGGGTTGGTGAGAGCACCAGTTTCCCGGCATCTAAAGGAGAATTTTCTACGGTATCTGTCAGGGATTTAGATCCTGAATAGACCAAATCCTCCGGAATGCTGTTATCAAAACTTTCGGGATATTTTGTAGCTAAAACTTTAGAAAAAACATCGTGCCTTGCTGAAGTTAATCCGTTGCTGCCCATTCCGCCGTTGTATTGCTTTTCATAAGTTGCCTGCCCAAAAGAAGCCAGGCCAACAATTACATTTCCAGGCTGAATATTGGCATTATCAATTACCTCACTTCTTTTTATTCGGGCGGTGACAGTAGAGTCTACAATTATGGTGCGTACCAGATCTCCAACATCGGCGGTTTCTCCACCGGTGGAATGGATCTCTACGCCAAATTCCTTTAATTCGGAAAGCAAGTCTTCTGTTCCGTTAATAATTGCAGAGATTACGTCTCCGGTGATCAAATTCTTGTTTCGGCCAATAGTTGATGAAAGAAGAATATTTTCTGTAGCACCCACGCAAAGCAGATCATCGATATTCATGATCAAAGCATCCTGCGCTATTCCTTTCCAAACCGAAACATCACCGGTTTCTCTCCAGTACATATAGGCCAGAGAAGATTTTGTTCCTGCCCCATCTGCATGCATGATCAGGCAATAATCCTCATCGCCGGTAAGATGGTCGGGGACTATTTTACAAAATGCCTGAGGAAACAATCCTTTATCTACATGTTTAATGGCATTATGCACATCTTCTTTTCCTGCCGATACCCCGCGACCGGCATATCTTTTACTTATTTCCTGGCTCATGAAACTCTTCTTTATTGAATGGCTCAAAGATACACAGAATGTTAACCTTATAAAACCAAAAAAGCGATACAAACTATTTGTATCGCTTTTTCTTTATTTTTAAAACAAATAAACAGCTGTTATCGTGTAAACAACATTTCCCTGTATTTGGTCAATGGCCATAGCTCATCATCTACTTCTAACTCCAGTTTATCGCAATGATATCTGATGGTCTCAAAATAAGGTTTAACCTTCTCACAATAAGCAAAAGCACGTTTTTCAGAATCCTCAATTATATTGGCTTTTTTACGTTCATCAACCATCGCATTGATATCAAAATGAATATGCTCAATATGTTCAGAGATTTCTTTAATGATCTTCAATTGTTCCTTGGAATGATTTTTAAAATCTGAGGCGAAAATTTCTTTTAAGCCCCGCACATTTTCAATCAGGATATTTTGATAGCGTATTGCGGTTGGGATTACGTGGTTACGCGCGATATCCCCCAAAACACGTCCTTCAATCTGTATCCTCATAGAGTATTCCTCCAATTCTATCTCGTGACGTGCTTCTATTTCCCTTTTATTCATCACACCCATTTCTTCAAACAGTACGATGGTTTTTTTAGAAACCTGGGCTTTTAAAGCTCCGGGAGTTGTTTTGTGATTGCTCAAACCACGTTTTTTTGCTTCATCCTGCCATGCATCTGAATAACCATCACCTTCAAACCTGATTTTTTTAGATTGTTTGATGTATTCCCTCAAAACATTGAAAATGGCATCATCCTTTTTCATGCTCTTTTCTTTCACCAATTTATCAACGCTCTTTTTGAAATCGGTAAGTTGCTTGGCTACTATAGTGTTTAATACCATCATCGGATCGGCACAATTGGCTTTAGAACCTACAGCCCTGAATTCAAATTTATTACCGGTAAAAGCGAAGGTGGAAGTCCTGTTCCTGTCTGTATTATCCAATAATATCTCAGGAATCTTACCTACCACATTCAATTTGAGGTCGGTTTTTTCCTTAGGTGATAATTTCCCGTCGGTAACTTTCTCAAGTTCATCCAACACTTCTGTTAACTGAGTTCCAATAAAGGCTGAGATAATTGCCGGTGGCGCTTCATTTGCTCCTAACCGATGATCGTTGGAGGCGCTTGCAATGGTTGCGCGTACCAATTCCTCGTTATCATGTAAGGCTTTTATAGTATTTATAAAGAAGGTAAGAAATTGCAAATTCTTCATCGGGGTCGTACCCGGACTCAAAAGATTTACACCTGTATTGGTACTTAATGACCAGTTGTTGTGTTTCCCGCTTCCATTAATTCCTGCGAAAGGTTTTTCATGGAACAGGACCTTAAAATTATGTCTTTCTGCTACTTTATCCATTAAATCCATTAGCAGTGAGTTATGATCTACTGCAAGATTGCATTCTTCAAAAATAGGAGCCAGTTCAAATTGGTTTGGTGCCACCTCGTTATGACGGGTTTTAACCGGAATTCCCAACAACATACATTCAATTTCCAGATCTCTCATATAAGCTAAAGCGCGGGAAGGAATGGATCCAAAATAATGATCGTCCAGTTGCTGTCCTTTTGCGGGGGAATGGCCTAAAAGGGTACGTCCGGAAAGTTGAAGATCCGGCCTGGATAAATACAAAGCGGAATCTATAAGGAAATATTCCTGTTCCCATCCAAGGGTAACAATTACCTTACTTACGTTTTTATCAAAATATTTTGCCACGGAAGTCGCAGCAGTATCTAAAGTTTGTAAAGCTCGTAACAGCGGAGTTTTATAATCTAATGCCTCTCCGGTATAGGAGACAAATACGGTAGGAACACACAGGGTAGTTCCCAAAATAAACGCAGGGGAAGTAGGATCCCAGGCAGTATAACCCCTGGCTTCGAAGGTATTTCTTATTCCTCCGTGCGGAAAACTGGAAGCATCCGGTTCTTGTTGAACCAATTGGTTTCCTGCAAATTTTTCAATAGCCAGGCCTTCTCCAATTGTTTCAAAAAAGGCATCGTGCTTTTCGGCTGTACTTCCGGTTAAAGGTTGGAACCAGTGGGTATAATGGGTAACTCCTTTTGAGATGGCCCATTCTTTCATCCCGTTTGAAATATGATCAGCTAACCCACGGCTAATCTTTGAACCGTTAATATTGGCGTCAACCACACTCTTATAAGCTTCCTTGGTAAGGAATTGCCGCATTACCGTTTCGTTAAAAACGTTCTTTCCAAAGAGCTCCGATCTTCGCAGAGTCTCATCAATTACTACCGGTTTCCGGTTAAATGTTTCTTTTAATGCTTGAAATCTTAAGGTGGACATATTGTTAAATTTAAAATTGACTTCAACAAAAATACATTTTTTAATCAGATACCCCATAAAATTTAGGGGTAAAAAATGTTAAATTACAATTCAAAAGAAACAAGCCCCTGGAATTAGATTAAAAATGCCAATCCAATAAAAATTACATAACTTACAAAAAGGATAGCTCCCTTATATCGGCTAAAAACAAATTTCTTTGGGATAAAGGCCAGAGGGATCAGGATAAAGGAAAATCCTATCATCCAGAAGATATCATTGGTAAGAATGGCTGTTGAATTTAAATAAATAGGTTGAATTATAGAGGTAATCCCTAAAACCGAAGCTATATTAAAAATATTGGAACCTATTAAATTCCCCATAGAAAGAGCCTTCTCTTGTTTAAGCGCTGCAATAACCGATGCCGCCAGTTCGGGCACACTGGTTCCTATGGCAATAATAGTTATAGATATTACACGTTCACTCACTCCCAACAATCCCGCAAGATCTACTGCGCCGGAAACCAACAATTCTGAGCCAGCCCAAAGGGCAAATCCGCCAATTACAAGCCAAGCCACAATTTTGAAATTTGAAATTTTCGACAGGGACTCATCAATTCCTTCTACCTTAACATGTGCTCTTCTTGCATGCCGTATCAAAAAGAACAGATAGATACACATC
>JBDNHN010000215.1:0-2580 GCA_041688725.1 Gillisia sp. | reverse complement strand
TTAAAAATTAATTATTTAAAAAAATAAATAGTGATAGCTATTTTAGATTCCGCGGTAAAAGGCAAGTGCATCCAATAGTAAATTTTCTGGCACCCTGCAATCTATTACCGGCTGTCCTATATCTTTTAGAAGGACAAAATTGATGTTTCCGTGTGTATTTTTTTTGTCGAATTTTAATAATCCGAGGATTTTTTCAAAATCGCTTGCTTCAAGATCCACTTTTGGAAAAATGTCCAGAATTTTTTTGGAAATAGAGGTTAATTTTTCTTCTGGAAAATCGCAGAGTTTTGTCGAAATAAAAGCGGCTATTATCATTCCCACAGCTACGGCTTCCCCATGCAGTAATTTCGGTTTTTCCGGATGAGTCAAAAAATAGGATTCAATGGCGTGGCCAAAAGTATGACCAAAATTCAGTGTTTTACGTTGGTTTTCTTCCCTTGGGTCCTGTTGTACTACATTTGTCTTGATAGATACCGATTCTGAAATAAGCCCATCCAGATCCTCTATGGTAAGTTCGTGTAAACTGGTTGTTTTTTTCCAGTAGGTTTCACTGGTGATCAGTCCATGTTTTAAAATTTCAGCCAGGCCGCTTCTCATTTCGTTTGAAGGCAAACTATTTAAATATTTTGAATCTATCAGAACCATCTCTGGTTGAGTTATTACACCAATTTGATTTTTTAAGTTCCCGAGATCTACGCCGGTTTTTCCGCCTACTGAAGCGTCTACCATAGAAAGTAGAGTAGTGGGGACATTAATATAAGCTATGCCGCGTTTAAAGGTGCTAGCTACAAATCCACCAAGATCGGTTACCACGCCACCGCCAAGATTGATCAATAAACTTTTTCTGTCGGCTCCTAACTCCGATAGCGTACTCCAAATTCCGGTGCAGGTTTCAATGTTTTTTGATTCTTCTCCCGCATCCATTTCAATTATTTCGAAACTATTATTGGTTTCAAGCCTTTGTAAAAAACGGGAAAGGCAATATTGATGTGTATTGCTATCTACAAGAATAAATAGTGCAGAATGGTTTGCCTCATTTATATATTCATTTAATTCCACATAAGCTTTTTCAGAATAAAAAACAGGTGCCTGGCTTGAGGGAGAAATCATACTTTTAAGGTTTGAAATATTTATTTTTAATGGCTAAAATTAAGCAGTAATTCATCAAATATTCATTATTCATTAATTATCTTTGTTATATTAAATAGGTTGTAATGATAACACGAAAGATTTTTAACGATACCGAAACAGCGTTTAAACTAAAGTCAAATGATGAACTCAATAGGGCTTTATATCTGTTTGAAATGATAAATCGTCCTGATTTGGTAAAAATAGGCATTTTTCTTACTAGAATGTCTTTAAAATTTCGACTGCCTGTTGAAGGGCTTATAAAGAGCACTGTTTTTAATCAGTTTGCGGGAGGAGAATCCATGGAGGATTGTTTGCCGATAATTGAAAAAATGTACGCAAAAAAACTACATAGCGTACTTGATTATTCAGTTGAAGGAAAAGAGGAAGAAGCGGAATTTGACGCTGCAACTAAAATGAAAATAAGCATTATAGAATTTGCGTCAAAGAATAAGGAATTGCCTTTTTCTGTTTTTAAACCAACCGGGATTGGAAGGTTTGCAATTTGGGAAAAAGTTACTTCCAAAGTTACTCTTACTAAAGAAGAAGAGGAGGAATGGCAAAGGGTACAACAACGTGTTGAGGATATATGTGAAGCAGCATATCAAAATGACATAGCTGTGATGGCAGATGGCGAGGAAACCTGGATGCAGGAAGCTGCAGATGATTTGATAGTAAAAATGATGAAGAAATACAACCGTGAAAAGGCGATTGTATTTATGACCCTGCAATGTTACAGGTGGGACAGATTAGAATACTTAAAAGAACTTCATGAAACCGGTGTAAAAGAAGGATTTAAAATTGGGGTAAAAATAGTGCGTGGCGCATATTTTGAGCAGGAAAATCTGCGAGCCAAAAAAATGAATTATCTTTCCCCTATTTGTGAAAATAAGGAGGCAACCGACGTTAGTTTTAATTGGGTTCTTACGTATTGCCTTGCTCATATTGATGCCATTTCAGTATTTATAGGAAGCCATAACGAGATGAGCAATTATTTGGCCTTACAAATAATGGAAGATAAAAATATTGATATTGACGATCCAAGAGTATGGTTCGGCCAATTATATGGAATGAGTGATCATATAAGCTTCAATATGGCTAAAATGAACTATAATTCGGCAAAACTGGTTCCATTTGGCCCGGTTAAGTGTGTGGTTCCTTATTTGATGAGAAGGGCAGAGGAGAATACTTCAGTAAAAGGACAAACCGGTCGGGAACTTTGCCTATTAGAGGAGGAACGTAAACGCAGGAAGGGAGAAATCACAAAGGCTAACAGGGAAAAAGAATACTCAAGAAAAAAGAAGGCTTCCAGAGAGAAATCACCTTCCCATATGAAAACACCAACTCGGGAAAAAGTAGAATAATTAATGAATAGGATTGCCCGGTTTCTTTTTTTCAAAATATCTGGTTGGAAATTAGAAGGGTCTATTGATCCTTCAGTTAAAAAATGTA
>JBDNHN010000214.1:0-1964 GCA_041688725.1 Gillisia sp. | reverse complement strand
GAACGCCTTGAAAAATCCCGTGAACTCATAAAATCCTTTGGAACCGCGGGGATTAAAAATACAATGAATACTTTTAACGGTAAATAATTTTCTCTTGAAAGAACATAAAGGAGCACACGCATTTAAAAGCAACCATCCCACCGTAGTTACCATAGGAACTTTTGACGGAGTGCATGCCGGTCATCAAAAAATTATCGAACGGCTGGTAAATGAAGCCAAAATGAGCAATCTGGAATCGGTGATCCTTACCTTTTTTCCTCATCCGCGAATGGTTTTGCAAAAAGACAGCGATATCAAACTCATAAATACCATTGAAGAGAGAAAGCAGATCCTGGAAAAATCGGGAATAGATCACCTTATAATTCATCCCTTTACATACCAGTTTTCAAGGCTTACGGCTTTGGAATTTGTCAGGGACATTCTGGTGAATAAACTCAATGCGAAAAAGATCATTATAGGCTACGATCATCGTTTTGGCAGAAACAGAACTGCCAATATCGATACTTTGAAAGAATACGGGAAGCAATTTGATTTTGAGGTGGAGGAAATCAGTGAAAAGGACATAGAAGATGTGGCAGTAAGTTCTACAAAGATCAGAACAGCCTTGCTGGCCGGAGAGGTGGAAAAAGCCAATATCTATTTGCAGCATCCCTTTGTCTTGGCAGGAACAGTTGTAAAAGGCAAAGAATTGGGGAAAAAATTCGGGTTTCCTACGGCTAATTTGAAAATTGAAGAAGACTACAAATTGATCCCTAAAATTGGCGTTTATGTGGTGCGTTCCAAAATTGATGACAAGCTTGTTTACGGGATGATGAGTATTGGTACCAATCCTACAGTAGGCGGAACAGAAAAAACCATTGAGACCAATTTCTTTATGCCGGATATGGATTTATACGGAAAAAAATTGCAAATTCAAATGCTTAAAAGGATCCGGGACGAAAAGAATTTTGATTCGATAGAGGATTTAATAGAGGCATTAAAACAGGATAAAGCTTTTTCTGAACGATTCATCAAAGACAACTATGCTTAACAAGTGGTTATTCACCCAAATTGATAACAGCGCCCTGGTGGTGTTTCGGATCATTTTTGGGTTATTGATCGCTCTTGAAGCTATTGGCGCAATATTTACAGGCTGGATTCGCCGCAGCCTAATGGAGCCACAGGAAACCTTTCATTTTATAGGATTTGATTTTTTACAACCCCTTCCCGGCAACGGGATGTTGTATTATTATGGCGTGATGGGACTCTTTGGAATCCTGGTAATGCTAGGTTATAAATACCGCATCAGCATAATTGCCTATACAATTATGTGGTCCGGAGTTTACCTGATGCAAAAATCGTCTTACAACAACCATTATTATTTATTGATGTTGTTGTGCATCATAATGTCCTTTCTTCCCGCCAATAGGTTTGCAGCTATAGATTCCAGGAATAATAAGTCCCTGAGATCTATTTCCATGCCGCGATGGGTTTGGCTGGTCATTGTATTGCAAATGTGGATTGTCTATACCTATGCCGCCGTGGCCAAATTATATCCCGACTGGCTGAATGGCAGTTTTCTTTCAGTTTTAATGAAACCCAAACAGGATTATTGGTTGGTAGGCGAATTCCTTCAGCAGCATTGGGTACATTATTCCATTGCCTCCTTCGGGTTATTATTCGATTTATTGATCATTCCCTTGTTGCTATGGCGAAAAACACGAATTTTCGCATTTGTGGCCGCGGTATTTTTTCACCTGTTCAATAGTTTTATCTTTCAAATCGGGATCTTTCCGTACCTGGCGCTGGCAATTACACTGTTCTTTTTCCCTTCAGGAAAAATTAATAAGTGGTTCCTTCGGAATAAAAAGGAATATTACAACCTGAATGAAATTATAATTCCTTCTTTCCGAAAACCATTATTGGTGCTTTTATCCGGTTGGTTTATCGTACAGATCACATTGCCACTCCGGCATCATTTTTTT
>JBDNHN010000213.1:0-7059 GCA_041688725.1 Gillisia sp. | reverse complement strand
TTTGCCAGGGATCAGATCCGGGTGCGGTATTGCGAATGAATAATTTCAAAAGTAAATAACATTCAGAAAAAACTATGAAATGAGCATAACGGAATCACGATACAAACACCGATGAGGATATGCGAATTACCCCCGATAGCTATCGGGGGACCAATAAAAACAATAAGAATCTACATATGAAAAGAAAATATGTGTATCCTGTGATTATTCTTGTGGCAGCCTTGATCCTGGTAATGGTGGAACGTTGTTCCTAAACCCAGGTCTTACCATAAGGGAATCACTTTGTACCCCGTTTATTTAAAAATGACAGTTCTAGGTTTTCCAAAATTGAAATCTTGAAAACCAAAATCGGTTGTTTCAAAAGAATTGGTTTTAAAAATGTTATTCCCCTGACCGGGAATAGTTGGATAATAAGAAAAAGAAATTTGAAATGATTTAAAGACCAAATAGTCGTTATTAATCAATACCCCAATTCCAAAAGAAGAATACAATCTGCTTTTTGCAAGTGCGGAATCTTTATCTCCAAGCATTGCAGCCGAGAAATTAAAAAATGGGTTTAGTCTAAACCCAACTATATTTCTGGGGGAATAAAATTGTGTTTGTATAGCAAGAGCAATTTTCTCAGTGCCATAAACAGGGCTGTCAAATCCCCCGATTACTGCACTATTAGCCCCTCGAATACCTGCTCCATTGACACCCTGAAAAATAGAACTTTCATTTATTGTCAATTTATCCCCAATTGATTCCAGCCTGTTGACTCCTATAATTATTTGTGGTTTTATAAATTGTCTCATTTTCCACTTCCCAATTTCCACCAAATTTGTAAAATAATTTGCCTTGAATGAAAAAGCAGTTTGTTCCGTTTTTGATTCCCTGAAAAATGTTCCATATTCAAAATTAGTGCTCAAATAGCCCCACTTAAAATAGTTTCCAAAGGAAGCCCTGGCTCCAAGGTATAATCTCTCCTGATTATTTTTTATTTGATATCCTCCGGTTATTCCGTAAATTTTACCAATAGGAACATCTTCAATAATGCCATAATGAAATAAATATTGATCTTCAACAAACTGTCGGGAGGTAATTCCAATTCCACCTAAATAAAAAGTTTCACCGGAAAAAAAATTGATCCGGTCGTATTCAACTGTAGGACTTTCTTTGTACCGAACATATAAGGACCTCGCTGAAAATATCAGGTTGCTGGTTCTTTCTCTTTCGGTTTTTCCCTTAAAAATGGGGAAGGAATAGCCACCCCAAAAATCCTGAGAATCGAATTTAAAATTTTGAGCATTGTATTGTAATTGTTCATTTTGAATGGAATCAGTTCGAAATTGTTCGTCAATAAATATACCTCCGGCCCAACGGGTTAATGGGGAATAAAATATGCGATCAATATTCACACTTTTTCCATAGTTATCATTTAGGTCAATGTGGTAATCAACGGATGTTTTAATATATGTGTTTTTGATATTGGGAATCTCATATTTCATTCTGTAGGCGTTTTTTCCATCGGTTAAACGCTTCGTGATTCTGTTGTTAAATTCATGACCTGTTCCCAAAAAATTTCTCTCGTGGAAACCAGCTGATGTTCTTGAGGAAGAAATGGATCCTTTAGGTATTAAACTCCAGGAATCTAAAACCCTTATGTAAATGTCAACCGAATCGGCATTTTTGGGTATCGGTTCTGTTGTGATTAACACTTCCCGTATAAAGCGTTGCTGTCTTATTAAACGTTCCGATTCTTTTATTGAAAGAGGGTCTAAAGGTTTGTTTCTCCTAAACAGCAATAGATTTTTTATTGCTAATTGACGTGTCTTGATATGGATTTGGTTTCCGAATCGTTCACTCCAATTTCCGACTTTCTCTGTTGTATCAGAAACAGAATAACCAAATGGATCCAGGGTTTGGATGTTAATATTCCGGATAATCTTACCTTTATATTTTGTGTAAACTTTCGGTTTTCGCTTTCTAACAGGGTTAGAGGTTTTAATTTTTGAGGGTTCAAAAATCAATTTGTGAAGAAATGTTGTGAACTTGCTTTTCTTTGAATAGGTTTCAATTTTTTTATATACATGGGTTGTATCCTGTTCTATAGGTTTTTCTTGAGAAAATCCTATATTCAGGCATAAGATGGTAGCCAAAAAGAAATAAAACCTGGAATTAAATTTCATAATTACTAAAATATGAATACAACTATCTGAAGGTTAAATAAGAAGCGACTGTGATTATAACAATGGAAAATCCGACATTGATTCTGCCAATATTTTAATTTTCAGGTGTTCCAAACATACAACTAAACCATTGAAAAAAGCCTTAAATTTTAACCAGTCCCATTATGAATTTTCAAAGTAATAATCGTGTTCAGGTTGCTATTAATTATTAGTTAAAGAAAACATCTGATCCTCTAATTATTTTTGTAGTGGTTTGTATATTAATATTGGAAAAGGCTTGTTCTTAAATCCCGGCTTATCAGTAGGATCTTCTTTCCGAATCAAGTTTTATAAATATAAATAGGAGGATGGTAAAACTCCATAATCCGGAACCGCCATAGCTAAAAAACGGCAATGGGATACCTACTGTGGGGAAAATGCCTATTACCATGGCTATATTTACTAAAAAGTGCAGAAAAATAATGCCAACTACACTATATCCATATACCCGGTGGAAATTGGATTTCTGTCTTTCTGCGAGAAATAAAAGTCTTAACATCAGCAAAACAAATAAAAGTATCACGAGGGAAGTTCCAAGAAATCCCCATTCTTCTCCAACGGTACTAAAAATATAATCTGTATGTTGTTCCGGAACAAACTGGCCTTTTGTTTGGGTTCCTTCAGTCCATCCTTTTCCCAGCCAGCCACCACTTCCGATAGCAATTTCACTTTGATTGGTATTATAACCTATTCCCTTGGGATCAACTTCCTGTCCTAACACTATATTAAAACGGTCTCTGTGCCTTTGTTCAAATACGTTTTCAAAAATATAATCTACCGAGAAGGAGTAACCGATAGCCGTACATATTCCAATAAATAAAAACAGAAAATGTGGGCGGTTTCTGCTTTTTCGAAACAAGATCAACAGCGCGATAATCCCAGCTGCTATGGCAACGTAAAGTGGTCCGAACAACAATGTAAATACAAATATTGCGATCGCGGCAAATCCAATAGACAGGTATATTCCAGGTAAACCTTCTCTGTATAGCACAAAAAGAAATGCCGAATATACCATTGCGCTTCCTGGATCGGGTTGGGGTAAAATAATGAGTGCCGGAAGGGCTATAATAAGAAAGGCCATGATTTGATTAGAAAAATCCTTGATATTGGTTTGAATATCCCCCAGATATTTGGACAGGGCAAGTGCAGTGGCTACTTTGGCAAATTCGGCGGGTTGAATGCTTATTCCCCCCATTACATACCATGAAGTCGCCCCATTAATGGTTTTTCCGAAGGCAAAGAGCCCTAAAATTGAAATTAGGGAAATTATATAAATTACGCTTGAAAATCTCATATAAAACCGGGCTTCTATGGAGAGAAGCACCACGATCATGGCAAAGCTTAAAAGAATCCAAACGGCTTGTTTCCCATAAACTTCAGAAAAATCAAAAATGGAAGAAGGATTGTCACCTAGGGAAGCCGAATAGATATTTATCCATCCAAAACTTACGAGTATGAGATAAATTATAATTGTAATCCAATCAAAACCAACAGAGCTCTTTAACATTATTGATTTATTCTAAAGGGTTCGCCGCTATAAGGTTTTTTATATTCCTCCTCCAAACTATGGGTTAAAATCCAGGTTTCCATATCGGTCCTTGTAATGGTGCCTTTTAGGTATTTTTCTATCATTAATCCTGCAATTCTTCCTGCATAACGACCTCCCCAATATCCATTTTCAACAAAAACAGCTATGGCGATTTTAGGATTCTCTACAGGAGCAAAAGCGATAAAAATGGAATGATCTGTCAGCTGTACACGTTTTCCGCCAATTTTTGTAAAATTCTCTGCAGTTCCCGTTTTTCCGGCAATTTCAATTCCGGGGATCCCCAATCTTGATGCGGTTCCACTTTTATAAACCTGATGCATGCCTTCAATTACAGGCTCAAAATTTTCAGCATCTATAGTGGTGTATTTTTTTTCGGTGTATTGTTTATCCTTTATTTTTTGTCCTTCTATTTCCTTCAGAATATGGGGAGTATAAAACCAACCTTTGTTGGAAATTGCAGCGGTCATATTTGCCAATTGGATAGGAGTCGTTAAAACTTCTCCCTGGCCTATAGCGTTGGACAAAGTAGCTGTTGAATACCATTTATAGGTAGGGTAATCATAAATTTTATTATAATAATCTGAGGTGGGAATTTTTCCTGATTTACCTGTTGGCAGATCTGAACCCAGAAAATCTCCCAAGCCAAAACTTTTTAAATGATCCCCCCATGCATCTATTCCCTGTTGTGGAGTGGGATATTTTTCAATAATTCTTCGGTATACGTTTGCAAAATAGGCATTGCAGGATTGTGCGATTCCCGGGATCATGGACAAGGGCGTAGGATGAATGTGACAACCCATTTTTCTGCCTCTTCCGTAAGTATAGCCCCTATTGCAATAAAACTTGTCCTCTGTTGTTACAACCCCTTCCTGAAGAGCTATCAGTGCGTTCATGGTTTTAAAAGGTGATCCAGGCGGATATTCCGCTAACAAGCCGCGGTCATATAAGGGCCGGGAAATAGTATCATAATATAATTTGGTGAAGTTGGCAGACCTCTGTCGGCCTACCAATAATGCCGGATCGTATGATGGCGCGGTTACGAGGGATAATATTTCTCCGGTTGCAGGTTCTAGCGCAACAATTCCTCCCCATTTATTTTCCATCAATTTTTCACCATAGGCCTGCAAAACTGCGTCTATGGTTAAGGTTATATCTTTTCCCTTTTTTGGCAGGGTATCATAAATCCCTCCCTTAAAGGCACCAATGTCACGGTTAAACCTGTCTTTTTGAATGTATTTAACGCCTTTTACTCCACGCAATAATTCTTCATATTGACCTTCTATACCTTGTTTTCCAATTAAATCCCCGGAAATATAATAAGGATTATTATCTATAATTTTTTTGTTTACTTCAGCTATATAGCCTAAAATATTTGATCCGTTATGGGTTTGATAATCACGCAAAGATCGTTTTTGAATATAAAATCCTGTATAATTACGCATTTTCTCCTGAAGGTAGGCATATTCGGATTTATTGAGTTGAGGAACAATAATTGACGGAAGCCTGGGAGAGTATATCTTGGCCTTGTCCAGTCTTGAAATAAGTTCTTTTGGTGAGATCATTAGTATCCGGCAAATTTCAGCGGTATCAAATGCTTTTACATTTCTGGGGATTGCCATAACATCGTATGAAGGCTGATTGGACACTAATAACTCCCCATTTCTGTCAAAAACATAACCCCTTTGGGGGTAATCGTACACTACTTTTATAGCATTATCCTCAGATAATCGGGCAAAGGACTCATCGATAACCTGCAAATAAAAAAGCCTGCCAAGGAAAACTACCCCGGTGATTAAAATGATGATATATAACAATAATGTTCTCACCGCCTTTTTGGTTTAAATAAGGTCAGACTGATCAGGATTAACAGAATAGTGAATATACCTGAAAAGAATGTTTTTTTCATGATCAGTAATATATGTGAAAAATCTAACATTTCCAGAGAAAATAAAGCCAGGTGGTGAATAAACACTATCACCATAATATAGCCTAATCTTGTTCCAAACGAGGTGTTTGAGAGTTTTACGGTTTGATAATCATAGCTCACCCCAAAGGAAAATCTAAGGATCATGGGACGAATATAGGCGATAATAACACAGGCTGCCGCATTAATTCCTCCACTGTCTTCAAAGGTATCAATAGTTAAACCCAAAAAAAATGATACCAGTATAAATAATGATTGAGGAGTGTTAAAAGGGTATAAAATTAAAAAAAGCACATATAAATAAGGGTTGATGTATCCCAAAAAATTAATATTGTTCAAGAGTAATACCTGGAACAATATCAATAAGATAAACCGGATGATATTTGATATTATTGAATTAGTCATCTATACCTTGCAATTCTTTTATTTCTTCCTTTTCTTTATTTTCAATTATATATACATAACCTATGTTCGTCATGTCGTTAAACAAACGAATTTCAATTGTAAAATAACTCTCAGCCTGGTCCAATTTAAATTCCTCGATCCGGCCTATTGGGATTCCTTGAGGAAAAATAAGCGATTTACCCCCGGTTACGATTGTATCTCCTATTTTAATTGGGGCCAATCTTGGCACATCAATTAACTGAACAACATTAGGATCTTTGCCATCCCAAATCAGGGAGCCAAAGTGATTGGTTTTTTTGAGTTGCGCATTTATTTTTGAATGACTGTTCAAGATTGAAATTACCCTGGCATAATTTTTTGAAACCTGATCTACAATTCCCACAATTCCCTGGCTGGTAATTACCCCGTGTTCCTTGCTGATATGAGAATTTCTCCCTCTGTCCAGTGTGATATAATTGGCGGTTCTTGAATAGTTATTGTTGATGACCTTAGCGGTTCTAAAAAGGTATATTCCATCGAAGGAAGTTGAATCTTCAAAATTTATAACGGCGGAAGTATCCTCAATATTAGTAAGCAATTTTCTTAATTCCTTGTTTTCTTCCAATAACCTTTGGTTGTAATCTTCAAGGTAGAAATAGGTTTGAATATTATTGGACCAGTTGTAAATGCCTCCGGTAATAAAATTGGCGGAGCTTATATATTTACTTTTGTGAAACGAATTAGACTGAATGGTTAAAAATAAAGACAAGCCTAACAGCAATAGGAATAAGATGTTAATCCTATTGCGGATAAGAAAATTAAATATCTGCTGCATAACTTAGGTCCTAGGTTAGCAAGATTGCTTTGTACCTGTTTAGGTTTTTAAGGCATATTCCGGTTCCGCGAACCACGGCTCTCAATGGGTCTTCAGCAATATACACGGGAAGGTCTGTTTTTAAGGATAGACGTTTATCCAATCCTCTTAACATAGATCC
>JBDNHN010000212.1:0-7303 GCA_041688725.1 Gillisia sp. | reverse complement strand
TAAAATCTTCCTAAGATTCATTTGAAATGAATTCTAAAAACCATAAAAATTACTCTAGAACAAATTTTGAATTCGGAATTTATTTTGTCAATTGATAATATCCCTTTTCCGGAATTTCAATATGATACATTTTCCCCTTTGCATTTGCCAAATTAGCTTCTCTCAACCAGGGATTATGTAATTTTAAGATCTTATAGTTTATCTCATATTTTTGGGCAAAAACCGCAAAATTTTCAACAGATGTATCAACTTTTACGGTATAAGTAGGGATGTTATTATACAGTTGATCTTCACCAAAATTAAACCCGTATTTTTGGGGATGTTTTATGATCTCTTTTAACGCCAATATCCTAAATACATACCTGCCGGTTTCTTCACCCAGCAACAAATCGTAATAATTGCTAACTTCCTGTCGCTCTAATTGACGCAAAACCCCTGTATTTCCGGCATTATATGCAGCCGCTGCCATAGTCCAAGTACCAAAACGCTCCTTGGACGCTATTAAATATTCACAGGCCACTCTCGTAGATTTATCAATATTATAACGCTCATCTACATTATCATTTATTTCAAGTTTATAATCCTTTCCTGTTCCTTCCATAATCTGCCAAAACCCTATCGCTCCGGCAGGGGAAACCGCCTGGGTTAGTCCGCTTTCTATTACGGCCAGATATTTAAAATCATCAGGAATTCCGTATTCTTTTAGGATCGGTTCAATAACAGGAAAATATTTGTGTGCCCGTTTGATCAACAACAAAGCGTTAGATTGCCAATAGGTGTTCACCAGTAATTCCCGGTCCATTCGCTCATAAATATCGGGGTTTTCGATTGGTACCGGCTCCCCTGCCAAATTCAAATTCTCAGGCATTTTTAAGGCGTAAATATTATAATCCCCTGTTGGATTCTCCTTTGAAACAACTTCGTTTTCAGGCGTAGAAGGCGCATCCTGCACTGCCTGAATGCTTAGTGCACCAATTGCGATCAAGCCTATACTCATCAAAAGAATTTTTAAAATTTTCATCACTTATTTTTTTATATTTTATTGTATTGCAAATTTCTCCTTCAGGATAATTTCAGGCAAATATTTGTTAAACCACTTATACCTGTTGATAATCATGAGATGTGTTCCACCTTTTACGGTAATACATCCTTTGATGTATTTATACGGAAAAATCTCATCCTTGTCTCCGTGTATATGTATCAATTTTTTTAAAGGTTGATCACATTCCCAGTTTACCATATTTTTTATGGCCCAATCAATATATTTAGTATTTCGTACCGATAGATACTTACGATAAAGGGGAATTCTTTTTTTTAAATAATCGCCTATCGCAAACTTTTCCATATAATCTGCATAACCCAGTAAACTTGTCGGGATTAGTCTTATAAATCCGGTACTACCCGCATATCGCATCCTGCGTGGCAACTCTTCCCTACATTTTACACTGGATATAATGATCAATCGCCTTAAGTTAAGATAATTGCCCATCTCCTGAACTATCACTCCACCAAAAGACACGCCAATTAACACAATATTTTCATGTTTTATATAACGGTTCATCCGTTGGGCATAATCCTTTAAAGATTCGTTTGTTAAAGGAATTATCCATTCCAGCCAATGCATTTCAAATTGATCTTCCGGCAATTTAATATGTTCAAAGATCAAGGGGTTTGCAGCCATCCCCGGCATAAAATACACATGGATTATTTCTTTTGTATAAGGCATTTTAACAAGTGTATAACACGAAAAGTTTAAGATTTATTGTAAATTTGTCGATAAAATTACTGTTATTTTATTGGCTTTCACAAAAAAGATCTATTAAAAAAATATGAAAAAAGTTTACAATTCCTCCAGTTAAAGCGGAAAAGCAAACTTAGGTTGGTTAAATGCCTATTATTCCTTCAGCTTTACAAATTATCGGAAAAGTTTTGGGTGAAGAAGTGAAATTGAATGCACGTGATGCCCTGGGTGTATGGGTAACAGAAACAATCAATTTTAAATTTACAAAAGCTTCCGGAATTCTTTTAATTGAAACACCAATGAATTAAAATATAAAAACGATGAGTGAGGGAGAAATAGTTGTTATCAATAACGAATTTTTAAGACAATTTGAAGCAGTTATTAACGAAGAACTGGCAATAGTAGAGTATTCACAACAGGAGCGCAAGGTTTTTCTTACCAAATTGATCATATCAGAAAATCTAATAGAAGAAGGTTATCTGGACTCATTTTTAGAGGCACTTCTATGTATTATTAAAGAAGGTAGTGATAAGGTAGTACCAACCTGTCCTGAAATTGCCAGATTTATGCGTAAACACCGCAGAAAATATAAAGATTTACTGCCTGTTGGAATAAACATTTAAACGGCTAACGCAGGATTTGCATAATTAAACCTCACAAGACCATCTTCGTCAATTTTAACCAACTCAATTTGGTATATTGTATTTACCAACCCCGGATTCCACGGGGTTTTTACCTTTACATAATTTTCTGTAAAGCCGTGAATAAAGCCCTCTTTATTTTCCCCTTCAAATAAGACCATATGAAAAGATCCTAATTGACTTTCATAAAAAGCGCGTCGTTTTTTAGCAGACAGCCCTCTAAGCATTTTACTGCGCTTTTTTCTTGTTTTTATAGGAATCACTCCCTGCATTTCGGCAGCCACGGTATTTTCCCTCTCAGAGTAGGTGAACACGTGCAAATAGGAAATATCGAGATCATTCAAAAAATTATAAGACTCTAAGAAATGCTCATCGGTTTCCCCTGGAAATCCTACAATTACATCTACCCCTATACAAGCATCAGGCATTGCTGTTTTAATATGATTTACCCTGTCAACATATAATTCCCTCTTATACCTTCGGCGCATCATCTTTAAAATCTCATTGCTGCCACTTTGCAAAGGAATATGGAAATGAGGCACGAAAGTCTTACTTTGGGCAACAAAATCTATAGTTTCATTTTTCAATAAATTGGGTTCTATGGAAGATATCCGCAAACGCTCAACTCCTTCCACCTGATCCAATGCTTTTACCAAATCGAGAAATCTGTGTTCGTGGTTTTTATCATCAAATTCTCCCTTGCCATAATCACCTATATTAACACCTGTAAGTACGATTTCTTTAATCCCCTTTGCTGAGATCTCGGCGGCATTCTTCAATACATTTTCCAGTTTATCACTTCTTGAAACTCCACGCGCAAGCGGAATAGTGCAATAAGTACATTTATAATCACAACCATCCTGAACTTTTAGAAAAGCCCTGGTCCTGTCTCCATAGGAATACGCACCTACATAAAAATCGGCTTCCTCAATTTCACAGGAATGAATTTCAGCAAAGTTATTTTTGGTGAGATCATTCAGATAATCAGTGATCTTAAATTTTTCAGTGGCACCCAAAACCAAATCAACACCATCAACTTCGGCAAGTTCTTCAGGCTTAAGTTGGGCGTAGCATCCAATTGCAATTAAAAATGCATCCTCATTAACTTTTTGGGCTTGTTTCACAACGTTTTTAAAACGCTTATCGGCATTATCAGTTACAGAACAGGTATTTATAACATAAATATCCGCTTTTTCAGAAAAATCAACCCTCATAAAACCTTCGTTCTTAAAGGAACGTGCAATAGTTGAAGTTTCAGAAAAATTGAGCTTACAGCCCAGTGTATAAAATGCTACTTTTTTAGGAATGCTCATAACCAAATAAATTTTAAAAGACCAAATTTTTGGGGCTGCAAAGATACTTACTATTGTTGAAGTAACGAAGTTAGAGGTACGAAGTTAGAAGTGTTAATTTTAAAAAAAACATTTTCAAATCATTTCAAGAATCCTTTCGCCATTTTTTGGTTTCTTCAAATATGTGCTCAAGAATAGCCCTGTCTTCTTCCAAAAATTCAATTTTCCTACGATTCATTGCAATTTCAGCCACTTCAAAGGCTTTGTCCGTTTTAAAGGTGGTCATCCCATTTGTGCCGCCCCAACTAAAACTTGGGATAAAATTGCGCAGAAATCCGGCGCCGAATATATTGGAGCTTACTCCCACTACTGTTCCTGTGTTAAACATGGTATTAATTCCACATTTGCTGTGATCACCCATCATCAATCCGCAAAATTGCAAACCGGTCCTTGCAAAACCTTCCGTTTCATAATCCCATAACCTTACTTCGGCATAGTTGTTTTTTAAATTTGAATTATTGGTGTCGGCACCAATATTACACCATTCCCCCAAAACTGAGTTTCCCAAAAACCCGTCATGGCCTTTATTGGAATATCCAAATATCACCGAATTGTTGACTTCCCCGCCAACTCTGGAAAAAGGCCCTACCGTTGTTGGCCCGTATATTTTGGCTCCCATTTTTAAAGACGAATTTTCACATAAAGCAAATGGTCCCCGAATTAAGCATCCTTCCATTATCTCGGCATCCGCGCCAATATAAATGGGGCCTGCCGAAGCATTTAAGGTTGCAAATTCCACATTTGCCCCTACTTCCATAAAAATATTTTCCCGGCCAATTACATTATTGGAAGCAGGAACAGGCTGGCTTTTCCTATTCTTTGTCAATAATTCAAAATCGGCTAAAAGTGCATCTCCATTTTTGGAAAATATATCCCAGGTATGTGCAATTTGAATAGCATCTCCTTCTAACTCAAGTTGGGTAAATGCACTAAAATCAACCTCCTGATCTTCAAAAGAAAAAAATGCAACGATATCTTCTTCATGAAATATGGCCTGATTGGGTTTTAGATTTTCTATTTGACTTAAAAATTCCGGGGTAGGCAAAAAAGAAGCATTAATCAATATATTTTCATGCAGTTCCACCATTGGCCACTTATGGGAAAGATAATCCTCAGTAACGGTAGATGTGGTGGTTTCAAGTATTCGCTCCCATTTTTCCCGAATGCTGAGAATTCCAATCCTTATATCGGCAACAGGCCTGGTAAAAGTGAATGGTAACAACTGGTTTCTTGCTGCTCCATCAAATAAAATATAATTCATAGGTTTGAAATTTATAGGGCTAAAGATACAAGGAATATTGAATTCGATTTTAACCTTAATATATCATTATCAATTAATAATTTCCCGAAAAATCATTCAAGGATAATTGCCGATAGAAATATTTTGTGCACAAAGCATCTTTTATTATCGCTTTTTTGAAAACAAAATTAACATCCGGTAATTGAGAACAAAAAAAGCCCTCATTTCTGAAGGCTTTTTTTGTTCTGTTAAATTAAGAATTACTTCTTGAATTTAGCGTATTTGTTTTTGAATTTATCAATTCTACCCGCTGTATCCAATAATTTAGATTTCCCGGTGTAAAACGGATGAGAAGTTCTGGAAATCTCAAGTTTTACCAATGGATATTCAGTTCCTTCAACTTCAATAGTTTCTTTTGTATTTGCGGTAGATTTAGTAATAAAGACTTCCTCGTTGGACATGTCTTTAAATGCTACAAATCTATAATTTTCCGGATGGATTCCTTGCTTCATCTCTTTATACTTTAAAATGCTGTTCGTTTTTCGAGTGGCAAATTTAATCAATTTTAATAAACCACAAACAAATTTAGGATTAAATTTTAAAGCAATTCATTAAAACTTAAAATATTGTGGTTTGTAACGTTTTCCTATATTTGTTAACTAACTGTGAAAACTAACCAAGCAAATTAACCAAATATGGAAATTCAAAAATTAGAGGCTAAAAAGTTTGTCCTTAATTACGGGATACTATTGGGAATTATTTCTGTAATTCTCGGCGTAATTATGTATGTTACCAACGCCTACATCGATCCTAGTATAATTTACATCGCAATTAGCTTTTTAATATTAATAGGCGTAATTTCTTTTGGGATCAACGCCTACAAAACTGAAAACGGCGGGTTTCTCAATTTAGGTGACGCTTTAAAGGTTGGTATTGGAATTGCTGTAATAGGCGGAATTATCACTGCAATCTGGTCATATCTCCTTATGAATTACATTGAACCAGATTATATGCTACAAATGATGGATGTGAGCCGCGAAAAAATGATGGAATCCAATCCGAATCTAACCGATGCTCAAATGAAATCTATGATGGAAATGAGCGCCAAATTTACTACTCCCTGGATGATCATGGCATTCTCCTTAATAGGAAACTTGTTTTTTGGCCTATTAATATCCTTAATCGCAGGTATGATTATGAAAAATAAAAATCCCTATGAAGAAGCATAGGTACTAAATAAAATTTAATGCAACTATCCGTAATAATTCCCCTTCTGAATGAGGAGGAATCTTTAACTGAATTGTACAATTGGATTGCATCGGTGATGCAATCCAATTCCTATTCTTATGAAATTATATTTATAGATGATGGCAGTACCGATAAATCCTGGAAGATCATCACTGCTCTGGCAAAAAAAGACACTTCGGTAAAAGGGATAAAATTCAATCGTAATTACGGAAAATCCCAGGCCCTTCATGCAGGTTTCCTCAAAGCACAAGGCAAGGTAGTTATTACCATGGATGCCGATCTACAGGATAATCCGGAAGAAATTCCCCAGTTATACAATCTCATCAAAAACGAAGAATACGATCTGGTTTCAGGTTGGAAAAAGAAACGCTACGATTCAGTCCTGACTAAGAATCTGCCTTCAAAATTGTTCAATGCAGCAGCCCGTAAAACCTCCGGGCTCAAATTGCACGACTTTAACTGCGGCCTGAAAGCCTATCGCAAAAAAGTGGTCAAAAACATTGATGTTTATGGCGAAATGCATCGTTATATTCCGGTTTTGGCCAAAAATGCAGGCTTCATTAATATTACCGAAAAAGTAGTGATGCACCAGGCGCGTAAGTATGGCAAAACCAAGTATGGAATGGAGCGTTTTATCCATGGATTTTTAGATTTACTCAGCATCTGGTTCTTATCCAAATTCGGAAAGAGGCCTATGCACCTTTTTGGCGCTTTAGGGGTTTTAATGTTCTTTTTTGGGTTTATCGCTGCCGTCTGGATCGGGTCCTCCAAACTTTATAAAATGTATCACCAATTGCCCAATATACTGGTAACAAACAATCCCTGGTTTTATATAGCTCTGATCTTAATGGTAATAGGAACGCAGTTTTTCCTGGCCGGATTCCTGGGCGAACTTATTTTGAGGAGCAAAAGAGAGAAAGAACAATATTTGATAAGCAAAACTATTGGGATTAATTAACCACTTACCGCATTAATCCTTATTTTTGCTTTCAAATAATATCTTATGTCACAAATAAAACCCGAAATACTTGCCAAAGCCAATGCCTGGCTTGCTGATACTTTTGATAAAGAAACCCAACAG
>JBDNHN010000211.1:0-2712 GCA_041688725.1 Gillisia sp. | reverse complement strand
TAAAAAAATATATTTCTCAAAATACTTTATATAAAATTTTACAAAAGTTTGATTATTTATTTAAAATTTATATTTTTATCCTTTGGTTTAGAAAAAAGTTGGAAACTTGAAGAGCGAGGTAAAAACAAGATTATAGAGAAAACAATTAATTATGATATTCATTCAAAACCGGTCAACAATAAATCCTAAAGGGTCTTTATGTTAAAAACTCAACAACGCTATCTCGCTTTGGACGTTCTCCGGGGGGTGACCATCGCACTAATGATTTTGGTAAACTCACCCGGAAGTTGGGCCACTATTTACGCGCCATTCAAGCATGCAGCCTGGCATGGTTTTACCATTACCGATCTTGTATTCCCCACATTCCTTTTTGTAGTTGGGAACGCGATGAGTTTCAGCCTGAGAAAATTCGAGGGAAAAGATGAAAACCTTTTCCTAAAAAAAATATTTAAGCGTAGCGTATTGATCTTTCTTATTGGCTTGTTTTTAAGTGCCTTTCCATTTATATACAGAGATGAGGCAGGCGAGCTGGCATTTAAGAACCTTGCCAATATGAGAATTATGGGGGTTTTACAGCGTATCGCTTTGTGTTATTTAATAGCTTCCCTGCTTATTCACTATTTAAAATTAAAAGTTGCGGTGGCGGCAAGCATCCTGATCTTATTCGGATACTGGTTCGTAATGTACACTTTCGGAGATCAGCCCAATCCATATAGTTTAACAGGAAATGCTGCCTTGAAATTCGATTTGATGTTGTTCCGTCCTGAAAATTTGTGGAAGGGATTCGGTATGGTATTCGATCCTGAAGGTTTACTGAGCACTTTCCCCGCTGTGGTAAATGTTGTGGCAGGTTATCTGGCCGGAATTTTTATTCAAAAGTCCGGAAACACGTTTTCAACAGTTTGGAAACTGGTGCTGGCCGGAATTATTGGCATTATCCTGGCCCAGATATGGGATCTGATTTTTCCGATTAACAAAGGGATCTGGACCAGTTCCTATGTATTGCTAAGCACTGGATGGGATCTTATTATAATAGCCTTGCTTATTTGGGTTATCGAATTGTGGAAGATTAAAGGATGGACCTATTTTTTTGTGGTTTTCGGAAAAAATCCCTTGTTTATCTTTGTTCTTTCCGGTTTGGTGGCGAGGTTAATGAATATCATCCTTGTAAATTCCGAAGGTTTAAAACCCTGGATCTATAAAAATGGATTTTTGAGCTGGCTCACCGATTTTAACGCCT
This sequence comes from Gillisia sp., assembly GCA_041688725.1. Taxonomy (GTDB): domain Bacteria; phylum Bacteroidota; class Bacteroidia; order Flavobacteriales; family Flavobacteriaceae; genus Gillisia. Next base: position 1,472 of record JBDNHN010000211.1, on the reverse strand, counting down.
CGCTTGCTTTTGCCATTTGCTATGTAATATTAATGTGGTTAGTGGGTTATATTATGGATAAACGAAAAATATATATCAAGGTTTAATCGTTTTTAAATCTGAAATCCTTCATCAATAAAAATCAATTTTTTCTTATGAAATTTTTACATTCTGTTTGTTTTACTTTAATTATCCTCAGTTCCGGGTTTTCCTTGAATGCACAGGAAAACCATCCAAAAACTCCGGAATTCTTAAAATATAACAATAGTACCTGGGTAGATTCTGTGATGAAGAGTTTAACCCCAAATGAACGTATTGCGCAACTTATTATGGTTGCGGCATATTCAAACAGAGGAGAAGAACATCGCCAGGAAATCCTTGAATTGATAAAAAATCAAAAAATAGGCGGGTTGATCTTTTTCCAGGGAGGACCCATAAGACAGGTCAATCAGATGAATGAATACCAGGCATCTTCAAAGGTCCCGTTATTGGGAGCAATGGATGCTGAATGGGGATTGGGAATGCGCTTGGACAGCACCATAAGTTACCCGTTTCAAATGGCTCTGGGAGCGATCCAAAATGATTCTTTGATCTATAAAATGGGAACAGAAATAGCCCGGCAAATAAAGCAGGTTGGATTGCATCTCAATTTTGCACCTGTGGTAGATGTAAATAATAACGCTGACAATCCGGTAATCAATTTTCGATCCTTCGGAGAAAACAAATACAATGTCGCTGAAAAAGGAATTGAATATATGAGCGGCTTACAGGATGGCGGAGTCTTGCCAACCGCAAAACATTTTCCCGGCCACGGTGATACAGCTACCGATTCACATTTTGCGCTGCCGCAAATAAATCATTCCCTGGCAAGGCTGGATTCGCTGGAGCTTTATCCGTTCAGGGAAATAATAAAAGCCGGAATTGGCGGGGTGATGGTTGCCCATCTGGATATCCCGGCTCTGGATTCTACCGGAGTTCCTTCAACATTATCAAAACCCATAATTACCGGTTTGTTAAAAAACGAATTGAATTTCAAAGGTTTAATAGTTACCGATGCGATGAATATGAAAGGGGTAACAAAGGATCATGCCCCCGGAATTGTAGATAAAGATGCTATTCTTGCCGGGAACGATCTGTTGGAATTTACCGTAGATGTACCGCTAGCCATTGCCGAGATACGCAAAGCCATCAACCAGGGTCTTATCTCACAGGCTGAAATCGATAAGCGCTGTCGAAAGCTTTTGGCTCTTAAACAATGGGCAGGATTAAATGAATATCAACCTACTTCTACAGTAGATCTGTTGGAAGATTTGAATACTTCAAATGCTGAATTATTCAGCAGAAAACTCACAGAAACTTCGCTTACCGTTCTCAAAAACAAGAATGATCTCTTGCCATTAAAGAATTTGGAAAACCTGCAAATCGCTTCAGTTTCTTTTGGAAGTGATAACACCACTTTTCAGGAAGTTACGAGTTTATACACAAATATTGCT
>JBDNHN010000210.1:0-3494 GCA_041688725.1 Gillisia sp. | reverse complement strand
GATTTTTATACCGGAGCAGCAGTAAAACTAGCCGATTTAATTCAGAAATACGCCGGAAATGAGCTGAGGTTTACCCTGAGACAGGATATTTTGGTGCGCCACGTGCGGGAAGAATTGCTGCCTTTCTTTTTTACCGAATTATCGGAATTGGGACTTGCTGAACCCGGTTACAACAAAACCGTGGATATTACTGCCTGTCCGGGCACAGACACCTGTAACCTGGGAATAGCAAGCAGTACAGGGATTGCCGCTGTTTTGGAAGATGTTTTAAAAGAGGAGTATCCACAATATATCAACGGAAAAGATATCACCATAAAAATAAGTGGGTGTATGAACGGTTGCGGACAGCATAATATGGCTGAAATCGGGTTTCAGGGAATGTCCATAAAAGTGGGTAAAACTGTGGCTCCTGCCTTGCAAATTTTGCTTGGCGGCGGGGTATTGGGAGACGGAAAAGGCCGTTTTTCAGATAAAATAATCAAGATACCAAGTAAACGCGGGCCTGATGGATTACGGGTTTTGTTAAACGATTTTGAAGCGCAAGGCCGGCCGGAAGAGAAATTTTCGGAATATTATGACAGACAAGGCAAAACCTATTTTTATGATTTGTTGAAAGTCCTGGCAGACATAACGAATTTAGTCGAGAGTGACTTTATAGATTGGGGACATGATAAAAGTTATATCAACGCCATAGGAGTGGGAGAATGTGCAGGAGTGATCATAGATCTAATCGCGACCCTGCTGTTTGAAAGTGAAGAGAAAATCGAGAATGCAAAAAGTGCCCTGGAAAGAAAAGCCTGGGCCGACAGTATTTACCATTCCTACACTTCAATAGTGAATTCGGCGAAAGCACTTTTACTTGCCGAGAATCAAACCACCAATACCCAGGCGGGGATTATTTCCCTGTTTGATGAGTTTTTTGTTACAACAGGGAAAATTGAGCTTTCCACTTCATTTAAAGAATTCGCTTATCAGTTAAACGAAAATGAACCTACGGAGGCTTTCGCAAATAAATTTTTAAATGACGCGCATTTGTTCCATAAAAGGATAGATGCATATAGAACAAAGGAGGTACAAGATGGAAAATAAACCAAAACTAAGTGTTGTTGGCGCAGGCCCGGGAGACCCGGAGTTGATCACCATTAAAGCTGTGAACACATTAAAAACTGCACAGGTGGTGTTGTATGACGCACTTATCAACAGGGATTTGCTTGAATATGCGCCACAGGCGGAACATATTTTTGTTGGCAAACGAAAAGACCTGCATACTTTTAGTCAGGATGAGATTAACGAACTTATAGTAAAATATGCCTATGAACGTGGTCATGTGGTGAGACTAAAAGGCGGAGATCCGTTTATATTTGGCCGTGGTTCTGAAGAAATTGAATTTGCCAGAAGCAAAGGTTTGGAAACAGCTGTAGTTTCCGGGATCACATCTTCAATTGCAGTTCCGGCCAATGTTGGGATTCCGTTGACTAAACGTGGAATTTCCGAAAGTTTTTGGGTGATCACGGGAACCACCTCACATCGTAAACTTTCTGCAGATGTAAACCTTGCAGCTCAATCTTCGGCCACTGTTGTTATTTTGATGGGCATGGGTAAATTGGCCGAAATTGTACAAACCTTTAAACATTTCGGAAAAGGGGAAACCCCGGTGGGAATTATTCAAAATGGAACAACAGATAATGAACGTTCAGGATTTGGGAAGATCAGCACTATTGAAGAAATTGTGGCAGAAAAAAAACTGGCTTCTCCTGCAATTATCGTGATAGGAGAAGTGGTACGGGAAAGGCTTCAGTTTCAGTCGGTTTTTGAAAATATCAACAGTCTTCCGAAAGATGCAGCAGCAAAATTTATTTCAGCTTAAAAAATGGAAAGAAACGAATTATATCCGATTTTTTTGAAGGTGAATACACTGAATATCCTCATTATAGGCGGAGGAAATGTAGGGCGTGAAAAACTGCATTTTTTGTTGAAATCCAGTCCTAACGCCAATGTTGAGGTTTTGGCAAAAAGCTTTCTGCCAGAAACAGTGGAACTGGCAAAAAAACACGGTGTGAAACTTATCAAAGGAGGCTATAAGCGGAGGTGTTTAAAGAAACGACACCTTGTAATTGCCGCGACCAATGATAGGGAGCTAAACAAGAAAATTTATACCAATGCCAAAAAGCGGTATTTGCTTGCCAATATAGCCGATACGCCCGAATTATGCGATTTTTATATGGGGGGCATTGTAAACAAAGGCCACGTAAAAATTGCGATTTCCACCAACGGGAAATCACCGACCACGGCTAAGCGCCTGCGTCAGTTTTTTGAGGAAGTGATCCCGGAAGACATAAGCCATATGGTTGAAAATTTAAATGAATACAGAGAAACAATTAAGGGAGATTTTGGAGAAAAGGTAGATAAGCTCAATGAAATAACCCAAACATTAATACAAAAGAGAGAGTCATGATTAAAACAGATATATTAATTATAGGTGCCGGTCCTACAGGCTTATTCGCGGTTTTTGAAGCAGGATTGCTGAAGTTGAAAACGCATTTAATTGATGCATTACCACAACCGGGTGGACAATGTGCAGAGATCTATCCAAAAAAACCAATCTATGATGTACCAGCCTTTCCTGAAATATTGGCGGGTGATTTGGTGAAGAATTTAATGGTGCAAATTAAACCGTTTCAACCCGGATTCACCCTTGGAGAACGTGCCGAAACTATAGAAAAACAGGAAGATGGCAGTTTTGTTGTCACCACCAATAAAGGGACAAAACACCAGGCTCCGGTAGTGGCAATAGCTGGCGGACTAGGGTCGTTTGAACCGAGAAAACCGCCAATTTCCAATATTTCAGATTTTGAAGATAAAGGGGTGTCTTATTTTATAAAAGATCCGGAGGTTTATCGGGGTAAAAGGGTGGTAATCTCAGGTGGAGGCGATTCAGCTTTAGACTGGGCCATTTTCCTGACAGATGTTGCTTCAGAGGTTGTTTTGGTTCACCGTAGAAACGAATTTAGGGGAGCTTTGGACTCGGTAGAAAAGGTTTCAGAATTATCTAAATTAGGGAAAATAGAACTTGTTACAGATGCGGAAGTAATTGGATTAAGAGGGGGAGATCACCTGGAAAAAGTTGTGATCCGGCATAAAGACATCGCCCGCGAAGAAGATTTCAGGAAATCCGATTATTTTATTCCGTTGTTCGGACTTTCACCAAAGTTAGGGCCTATGGCCAACTGGGGACTGGAGATAGAAAAAAATGCGATTAAGGTTGATAATTCCTACGATTATCAGACCAATATTCCGGGAATTTATGCCATTGGCGATGTCAATACATATAAGGGGAAACTTAAATTGATCTTATCCGGTTTTCATGAAGCAGCTATTATGTGCCAAAGCGCTTATCAAAGAATTCACCCAAATAAGAGGTATGTTTTAAAATATACTACCGTGGGCGGAGTAGAAGGATTTGACGGAAGTAAAAAGCAAGCCAAAAGGGAAGT
>JBDNHN010000025.1:0-3432 GCA_041688725.1 Gillisia sp. | reverse complement strand
TGTTCAATGTCCTTTAAATCCTCCTGAATTGGCGGAATATTGTCGGTTTTCCCGTGGCCTTGCAGTATGTTTTTAAGGGTATCGTATAACTGGACCTTGTCATACAGGTAATCCATTTTTCCTTTTTTGATATAATCCCTGTATAAATCCGGTTGATACACTTCTGCCAACAAGAATGCGTCTGGATTTTTCATTTTTATGGCTGAATTCATATAACTCCAAAACTCAACAGGCACCATTTCCGCCATATCAAAACGGAATCCGTCAACGCCTTTTTCTATCCAGTACAAAGCGATATCCTTAAATTTTACCCAGGAATTCGGAACGGTTTTGTCTTTCCAAAACTCAAAATGTGCTTTGTAATCTTTCTTTTCAAAACTATTCGGCAATTCGTCAAAATCATGTTTCCCATCAGGATCTACACCGTAATTAATTTTTACGGTTTCATACCAATCATTCACGTCAGGTTGGGATAGACGGGAACCATTTCCAGTCCATTTTGCCGGGTTTTCATCAAATTGCCCGTCAGCCAATGGGTGCATTCCGTCACCTAAAGGCTGGTAACCTTCTTGCCATTCCGGCACCTGGAAAGCTTCTCCCGGATTGTAATAAAAGTTATTGTTAACTTGATAAGTGAGGGTTTTATCGTCTTCTGCACCAAAATCTGTAACGCCTTCAGGATTGGTCAATCCTTCATAATTTCGTGCCACATGGTTTGGCACAATATCAATAAGCACTTTAAGACCTGTCTTGTGTGATCGCGCGATTAAGGCCTCAAATTCCTGCAACCGGTTGGCAGGGTTTTCAGCCAGATCCGGATTGACATTATAATAATCCTTTACGGCATATGGAGAACCTGCCCGGCCTTTAACGACATCCGGATCGTCATTTGAAATACCAAATTCAGTATAATCTGTGATCAAATCATGATGCGGCACTCCAGTATACCAGATATAAGTGACACCCAACTCCTTAATTTCCTTTAATGCTTTAACTGTAAAATCATTGAATTTCCCAACCCCGTTTTCTTCCAAAGTGCCCCAGGGTTTATTGGTGGTATTCGTATTACCGAATAGACGCGTGAATACCTGATAAACAACTTCTTTTTTCTTTAATTCCGATTTGGTCATAGTTTGTTCTGCTACAGGTTTTGGTTGGTCTTTACAAGCTAAAAAAAATGAACCAACCATAAGAATGATAATCAATTTTATTCTGTTCATGAGGACTAATAATTTTTTTATAACTCTTAGTAGGATTCTAATTTATCCAAACCTTTTTCAAATGCTACAATGGTTTTTCTCTTGAGAATTTTCTGCAGAAAAGAGCGCAAATTATCCAATTGGGCTCTTTTCTTATTAGTTGATTTCAGATTTAATTGAATTCAACTTTTATTGTGGTTATATTTTGATCAAACCTTACCGGGATATGGAGCTTTTCCTGATGTAAAAAGTTTTTATTAGTATATTTTATCCCGTTTACCCAAACATATCCCATAGATTTTTGGAGATTTTCAATAGTAATTTCTACAAGTCTTACTGCAGTTGTTGAATTCTCCCCCTCTTCTTTCTCTATCTTTAGATTTAAGGAATCCCCGGATAAACTGCTTTCGAATTTAATTATCTCGTACTGTCCCTTCTCAAATGAATGAGGGGTTTTCCCATCATCGTGATATAAAAAGGAACTGCTTTCCTTAATTTCCTCATCAAAATAATAATGAACTTCAAGGATCTCAGCTGAATAATCCGCAGTGGTTTGCAGTGGTTTTGCCATAGGAATAAAAGCTCCACCTCTTACATAGGTCGGAATATGATCCTGGCTGACGGAAACACTATCACGCGTGCCACCCTTATATTTTTTGCCTGAATAAAAGTCGAACCAGTTGCCGTTTCCTGGGAAATAGACTTCCTTTTTATTTATTGAATCTTGCATTACCGGGGAAACCAAGAAATCATTTCCCCATAAATAGGTATCTGCAACTTCATACATCTCAATATTTTCAGGCTCCTCGAAAAATAGGGGTCTCATTAATGGAACACCTGTTTGGTTGTTCTCAAAAGCCAGCGTATAATTATATGGCAAAAGTTTATACCTCAATTCTATCGCTTTTTTGGCCAGTGCCTTGGTTTTTGATTCCTTAAAAACCGGTTCCGAAGCCACTGCTTCCTGCGCGTGAGGCCTGTAAACAGGCTGAAAAACTCCGTATTGCAACCAGCGAATATAAAGTTGATCATCTTGTACATCCCCGGCAAAACCACCTAGATCTGAATGCATATAGGCGAGGCCCTGCATTCCCATTTGTAAGGCAATCTCCGGCTGCGATTTTAATCCACCCCAACTCCTGCTCACATCACCGGACCATGGAATTAACCCATACCGCTGGGAACCCGCAGCACCGGCGCGCATAAGAATAAAAGGTCGCTGCTCAGGGAAATCTTTCTGATATCCTTCAAAAATTAATTTTGCCCAGGAATGTCCGTAAATATTGTGCATTTCGTCTGCCGTTCCGGTGACATGCTGTAATTCAGAAGGATGCACTTCCGGTTCCCCCAAATCTCCCCACCAGCCGGCAACGCCCATATTTGCTAGGTCTTTATAAATATTCCAAAACCAGGTTTGAGCATCGGGCTTAAAAACATCTACAAGTCCCGTGTTTCCAAAGTAAAAATCGTAGGTAAATGGATTTCCTGCTTTATCTGTGGCTAGAACTTTCTGCGCTACAGCTTCATCCCACTTTTTGGAAGTGGTTAAAATGAACGGTTCTGTAACCAGAATTGTCTTTACACCCTGCTCGGCTAATTTGGATATCATTTTTTTTGGTTCCGGAAAGGAATCCCTCTCAAATTCAAGGTTCCCCATAGTTCCCTTCATTTCCTTACCAAACCAATATAGATCCAATATTACCGCGTCAACGGGAATAGAATCCTCTTTGAACCTTTGGATGGTTTCCTCCACTTCCTTTTGAGAATGATACCCAAACCTGCTGGAAAAATTTCCAAGCGCCCACCGCGGGATCATAGGTTGTTTTCCTGTTAAACTGGTATATTGGTCGATTAGATCTTCCCAGGAATCTCCTGCAACCACCTGATAGATTTTTCTCCCGCTAATGGTTTCATATTTTAAGGAATTGTCTTTTTTGCTGTCCAGGTCCAAAAATCCTATTGGAGCGTTATCAAAATGAAGCAGGTATTTATTTGATGAAAAAACTATTGGTAAAGTGAAATTGAGCAATTCTGATGTTTCCCCATATCCGTAATGTGCACGGTTATAAAGCTGAAGCCGGTTTCCACGCCTGTTCATTCCCAGGGCACGGGCGCCACCGCCAAATAACATTTCATCAGCCGTTAAATTAAAATCCAGAGTTTCAAATTCTTCGGTTTTAACGTAGCCTTTTCCTTCAGAAATTAATGGTTCCGACTTATAAAAATATAAAAT
>JBDNHN010000209.1:0-3653 GCA_041688725.1 Gillisia sp. | reverse complement strand
GTATACGGCGGTTCGCAATCCATCTTTCCAATCGCTCTTTACACCAATTGAAACTATTCCATACTTTATGAATGGGCTACAGATTTTCTTGGGATTCGATCACCCAATAAGTGAAAATCAATGCTCCCGTTCTAATTTCAGGAAGGATTGCGTTCAATCCTTCCTCACTTGTGAGACCTATGCAGTATTCTGCAACTCGTTTCCTATGAGTACTATGACTTCGGCTGACTTCTCTATTATACCAACTCGTGGTTATAGAGACCTCCCCAGGTAAGAACATCTTCTTTCCCTTGATCCCTGCCAGATCTACTGTTTTGGTATTCACTTTAAAAGTGTTTGGGCGTTACAATGATGTGCTTGCTCATCCAACCTCACAGCCTCTTATCTGGTTCCTGTTCGTCAGTACCAAGGTTTGTAGTCCTGCTTCCTTCAGTCCTAGTTTTACAACTAGCAACCTTGCAGCTTACTAATGGTTCAAGGCACTACCCCTGCCCATAAGGGGCTTGCACCCTCTAGATTAATACCATATCTTCGATATGGTAAAGATGCCCATGCTGGGCACACACACACCGTATATAATTTATTGCTAGTTCTAGCCTACTTACGAAAACCCTTGCGGCTTTTCTAGTCGGTTTTTATTTGCTAAATTAGGTGCTTAACCACGCAACAAACCATATACTAAACGTTAGGCAATATTCAAAGAAAAGTTAATTATGATCAAAAAATATGCTCTCATCACTGCACTAATAATTCTTCATATTAATGCTAGCTATGCTCAAGATGTCTATGAAAGAAACGAATCAGCTGATGTCCTGAATTATATATTTAATCTCACTTTAAATGATGATAACAATGAAATTATAGGTGAGTCTCTTATTAAAGTGAATTTTAAAAATAAGGTAGAAAATTTTTCATTGGATCTTATTGGCAAATCCGGAGATTATGGAATGGAAGTTACGGGGGTTTTCGAGGATAATAATAATGCTAGTTATGAATATTCTGACGATAAAATTTTGATTACTCCAGCAGCTAATGGACCTAACATTAAAACATTCAAAATCCAATATCATGGTGTTGCTCAAAAAGGACTAGTTATTGACACAACAAAATTTGGCCAACGCTCCTTTTTTGGGGACAACTGGCCCAATTTGGCCAGGCACTGGCTTCCATGCGTAGACCACCCATACGATAAGGCTACTGTTGAATTTAGAATTATAGCTCCTGATCATTACGATGTTGTTGCAACTGGAAAAAAAATAGAAGAAAGCAATCTTGGCCAGGGCCTTAAGCTCACAAACTATGAGGAACCGGCTCCTGTAGCTATGAAAGTAGTAACTATTGGTGTGACAAAATTTGCAACCAAACTCCTAGGTACAGTTGGAGAAATTCCCGTAACGGCATGGGTGTATCCAGAAAATAGATTAGATGGTTTTTCGGACTATGGAGTCGCCGTAAATGTTCTAAATTATTTTATTGAAAATATTGGCCCGTATTCTTATGCCAAACTGGCTAACATGCAGGCAAAAACTCAATGGGGTGGATTGGAAAATGCAGGAACCATAGCCTACTTTGAAAACTCGGTAACTGGAAAAAAAACGGTTGAGCCCTTAATAGCACATGAAATTGCCCATCAATGGTTTGGAAACTCCGCTACAGAAAATAGCTGGAATCATGTATGGTTAAGCGAAGGGTTTGCTACTTATTTTACCATTCTGTATCAAGAAGAAGTTTACGGAAATGAAAAAAGGAAGGAGGAACTTTCAAAGGACAGGAAAGAAGTGATTAATTATTACAAAAAGAACCCATCACCAATAGTAGACAACTCCATCAAAGACCCTATGAAAGTGTTAAGTACTAATACTTATCAAAAAGGAGGGTGGGTGCTTAATATGTTAAGACACAAACTTGGAGATAAGATTTTCTGGGAAGGCATTCGACTTTATTATCAAACCTATAAAGACTCTAATGCCATGACAGAAGATTTCCGCATGGTCATGGAAAAAGTTTCAGATGAAGATCTAAACGATTTTTTTGAGCAGTGGATATTCACCAAAGGGTTTCCCGAATTAAAATGGAATTGGAAATACAATAAAGGGAAAGTAATAATTAATGTTGATCAGATACAGAACCATCATACTTTCAAGTTTCCACTTGAAATCGGAATAATCACTGGTGAGCAAATAAAAATGGAGACTGTTATCGTAGATGAAAAATTCAAAATATTTGAAATAGCTGTGGATACAAAGCCTGAAGATGTGATATTTGACCCGGAATTATGGCTCTTATTTGAGGTGAAAGAATAATGAATACAATTCACAAGAAAAAAAACATTGCCTAACATCGGGTCATAAAACATAGCCTACATGCGTGTTTTTAAAATGAAATTGATTTGTCTATTTAAACATTGTGAAATTTAATAAACATTGAAATTCGGATCCCGGCTACGATTTTTTAACCGAGTACCGTTACCCAAAAGCGGAAAACCCACCGCATATTTTAGCACTTTCGGTTTTTTCCGACACACAAATCCAACGCTCTAAAAACCAAAAGAGCTAAAATTTTACCAACGCTTTGAAATTATGTATTTAAGTATTTGCTTAAATAAGAAATAAATGTAAATTTGTGTTATGGAAAATAATTCTTGCATAAGACAACAAGCAGATATTGAACAAATAAATCGTTGCAAAGACACGGTTTCGGAATTGAACGAATCGTTTGACTATTTAGCTAATGGACTTGCATTAGTTGGAAACAGCGTAAGACTTAAAATACTTTTTCTACTCTTTGAGGAAAAAAGACTTTGCGTTTGTGATTTAAGCGATATTCTCGGTATGAACATTTCTGCTATTTCTCAACATTTGAGGAAAATGAAAGACAGAAATCTATTAGAAACCGAAAGAGAAGCCCAAACTATTTTTTACTCATTGACGACAGAATATTCAATATTACTGAATCCGTTTTTTGAGATACTCGACAAGAATAAAATTTTAGAAACGATATGAAAAGTGACAACAAATTAATCGGAGCGGGTTTGCTGACAGCAATTACAGCTTCTTTATGTTGTATAACACCAGTTTTAGCTCTTATCGCAGGAACAAGTGGAATTGCTTCAACATTCTCGTGGATTGAGCCATTTAGACCTTATTTAATCGGACTGACACTTTTGGTTCTTGGATTTGCTTGGTATCAAAAACTAAAACCTCGAAAAGAAATTGACTGCGAATGTGAGACAGACGAAAAACCAAAATTTATTCAATCAAAAAAGTTTTTAGGAATTGTAACAGCATTTGCAATTGTTATGTTGGCTTTTCCATACTATTCGGGAATTTTCTACCCAAAAACGGAAAAACAAATAATGATAGTCGACAAATCAAAAATATCTACAACTGAATTTAAAATTAGCGGAATGACCTGTGGGAGTTGCGAAGAACACGTTAATCACGAAGTAAATAAACTAAACGGAATTGTAAACTCAAAAGCGTCGTACGAAAACGGAAATGCAATTATCGAGTTCGACCGAACAAAAACCAATGAAAACGAGATTGAAAAAGCAATTAACTCAACAGGTTATAAAGTAACCGACAAAAAAGAAAATTAAATGGAAACCATATTAAAATCAGAAATCACTTGTCCAAACTGCGGACATAAAAAAG
>JBDNHN010000208.1:0-3023 GCA_041688725.1 Gillisia sp. | reverse complement strand
TCAACACATTGGGCAAATCCCTGCTCTTCTTGGGCCGGGTGATATTGTAATATTCGCGGGGTTTTCCAAGGGTATGCTCATAATAGCTCTTAAAAGGGAAGTCAAATTAACACACCTAAAGTGTGATGATGATTACACACATAGAAGAGTTGATTTTTACTTAAAAAAAAACAAAGTTTCTAATTTTTATAAACGCATTGCAAAGCCGTTGCAAACCCATTGCAGAACCGTTGCAAATGCCGTTGCAGGACCCATTGCAGAGCCGTTGCAGACCCATTGTAAAGTCATTTAAAATAAATTAAAGTATTGATTTTAAACATTTTACGTGTTTACACCCATCCGCAACGGGTGTCGTTGCAAATACCATTGAAATTCGGTATTTTAACATCATGGAAAGAACTATAATCTGTTTAACGTTTTAATAATAAATAATTAATTCTTGACTAATTTGATAATTTGCTGCTTTGGAAGTTTCTTTTCTTAGAATACCTGCTTCCTCCAATCGAAATTGATGTCTTTTAAGAGTCTTTCTGCTAAAATTTGGCGTCGTAGTATGTCGTTGGGGAATTTGCGCTGTCAAAATAGCTTCAAAGATGAGGCATGTAGTATATTTTATGGTATGTACTTTTTCTTTCAAAATTAAGAATCCTTTTTTTTGATTGTTTTCTTCAATCATCCTATTTCGATCCCATACACTAAATTTGAAAATATCTGATTCTAATTTATTCTGAGCCTCCTTTAATTCTGCTGGAATATTATTCTGGTTTTTAATTCGATTTTGAATATTGTCATTATAGGAAGAGTTAAGCGAATTTTCTTCTAATACCTTCTCGTTATAAATATATAAAGCTGTGTAGTAGTTCGACAATGTCTTATTGAAATTAATTTCTTTTCTCATAAGAATAAAATTGGAGATTTTGTTTAAAAAGCTAGGTGATACTGAACCAAATATTTATTATGATAAATCAGATTTTAATATCCATTCTTCAAATTGAGCACAATTTTCAGGAATTAAAATCCACTCCCTATCTAGATAATGTTTAAGGATAAAAGGATCCTCATTTCCTTTTAAAGAAAAAATACCATTAACAGTTTGACCATTATCTTTGCTAACTGCGTATACCTGGCCTATTTTCAATGTTTTTTCATCAATTTTTAAATCTCTGGATTCTGCTTTTCTAAATGTAATTTTTAATTCCATATTTTTTTGTTGTTATCGCGTTATAGTGAAATTGCTATTTCTCTTTCAACACTTCCACACCTCTGAAAACCAATACATTAAGCTTGAAAAGGTGTTGAAGGTGTTTGAAACACAAAACATCTTCAAACACGTTCAAACACCTTCAACACCTTTTCAACACCTTTTTTAATACTTAATTAGTTAATATATAGTTGTTTACAAAAGGTGTTGAAATGTTGAAACCTAGAAAGGCAAATCTGACTTAGGATCATTGTTTTTATTAGATTCTTCCTCAAGGTCATTCTGGTTATATTGTCTTGAGTCTGTCTCATTAATCTGAAATTGAATAGCATACTTTATTTCATCTTTAATAGGTATCTCGGTTATATTTACAATATATGCGCTTGTAGATTTTGAATTTTTTCCTTTATCCATTCTTGTACCTTTAGTATCATTGATCCAGGAAGTGTCTTTTTTGAGACTTTCCATCATCACGGTTTTAGCAGGTGCACTATCTCTATATTGTGTGAACCATTGTCTTGAAACCCGATTATAGCAATTAGTGAAATTGAAATATAGCTCCTCTCCCACAATTTTAAAATCTCGTCCTATTCTTATTTGATCTGCGTAGGTACCACGCATAGAAGCAAGGAAACAGTCCCACCAACGGTTTATAACGCTAGCACTATTCATTTTCCTCATTTGTTTATCAATTGTATCTTCAAAATGCGACATCATGTCCTCATGTGTAAATGTGAAAGTAATTATATCATTGAAAATTTGATAAAAGGTTCCCAAAACAGCAAGATTTTGTATAATACGCGAATTTGCTTCAGGGTTACGTTGGCCAAGTGTAGATTTAAATTCTCGAAATTTCCCTTTAAAATTTTTCTGAATATGTGAACGATATTGAAGAAAATCTTCTGTAAAAGAACTTATTCCATTTTGAGTCATATCGCTCAATTTTTCATATTCTTTATTTTCAACATCATTAAATTCTGTTTTATCCATAAATTCCCAAATGAGCCTTGTAATTAAAGCTTCCTGGTCTGGAGGATAATTCCCAGTCATTAAAACCGAGGATAAAATTGGAATAGATTCGGTTCCTACATGGCTATCAATGTTTCCGCGTTTATAACCGCGTCTGTCCCAAAGACCTTTAAGCACTCCGTCAAGTTTAGGATCTCCAGTTTTATACTCTGAAAGGTGGGAAATTGTATTAGAAAATTGCGCAAATTCTCGTACTTGTGCCTTTATGGTACTTACGCCCCCTTCCAGATTTATAGCCGTTTGAGGAAGGCCAAAGAAACTTTGACATAAATCTGCCAGTTGATCTTTTCCGGACGAAGGAGGGCCTATAAGAAAAAGCATTGGGAAAGAGCTTAATTCTGCCTCAACAATATCTTGGAACATACTTGCCACGGAAAATAGTATTCCCATAATTCCATGTTCGCGGTGCACCTTTACTACTTGCGAACAAAAATTCTGAAAATTTACTGAAGCGGAAATGCTAATAACTTTCTTCTGCGCTTCATATTTATAGAAATTTGTACGATAAATATTATTCGCAGAAGGTATGTAATAAGAAATATCATCCTTCTCAAAAACTCCATTTGAATCAACTTCAATATCCGTTCCTCCAGGCACTGTTATTTTATTATTCCAGGCCCAAAATTTTTCACCTGGTTGCCATCCCAAAACATCTATTTTGCGGCCGGTACCCATAGTGTCGAATAGATAAGTTTTTAAAAGTTCATGTTCCCGAATACCTCCTTTCCATCTGAAGTTACCGTGAGCTGTAACTGCGTTTTCAAATGATTTATTATTATTTATATCAGATGAT
>JBDNHN010000207.1:0-4431 GCA_041688725.1 Gillisia sp. | reverse complement strand
GGGGAGGCATTTATTAAATATCTCTCACAGGATTTCGATTTGATGCCCCCATTAACCGCAGCTGAAAATGTGGGAAAATATCTCAGCAATATGTATCCCATTAAAAAGAAGCGTCGGATCAAGGAATTATTGGAAGTTGTGGAAATGAATGATCTGGCCAACACCAAAACAAAACACCTCAGTGGCGGTCAACAGCAACGCGTTGCCCTGGCGAGAGCTTTGGCGAACGAACCTGAATTGCTTTTGTTGGACGAACCCTTCAGTCATATAGACCATTTTAGAAAAAATAATTTGCGCAGAAGCTTATTTTCATATTTAAAAGAAAAAAATATCACCTCTATCACCGCAACACATGACAGCACAGATGCGCTTTCATTTGCCGATCAGACTATTGTGCTTAAAAATGGAAAGATCCATGCCCGGAAAAGCCCCCGAGAATTGTATGAGAATCCACCAAGCAAATATGTGGCTTCCCTTTTTGGTGATGTTAATGAGATCATGCTGAAAAATTTAATTCCTGATGAAAAAAGCCGAAAAAAAGTATTGCTGTATCCCAACGAAATAAATGTTGTTTCAAAATCCCATTTAAACCTCCGGGTTTTACAAAGTTATTTTAAAGGAGCAATCTTCCTGATCAAAGCAGAACTTAATGGTGAAATCATTTATTTTGAGCATCACCTGGAATTGGCCGAAGGAGAAAAAGTGGCAGTTCAGGTCTCAGGGCAATTGATCGCATCCCGAATAAAGAACTGATCAAATCTCAAAGATCTGTGGGTCTATATTACCAAGAGGATAGTATTCGTATTCCCGTTAAAACTAAAGTTTTCTTTTTCTTTCTTACCTAAAAGTGCCTGTGCAATCGGGGAATTGATCCCAATGGCGTAAAATTTTTCGTTTTCCACCAAAATTTCTCCGGCGGGAATCGAAAGAAAATAGTTGGCTGCTGAAGTTTTTACAAGGCTCCCGAAACCAATACTCCCTGAATTTGGGATTTGCCCGGCAATGGCCAGGGTTTTTTTCAACCCTTTGTATTGTTCCAACTGAAGCAATAATTTATCAACCTCAATATGGATCATTGCCCGGCCAGTTTCATACTTATCGCCCGCAGAAGATTTTGATTCCATTTTTAGTGATTCATCTAAATCCTTTATTCCTGCAAGTGCCCGACTGATGCGAGCTTCTACATAATTTTCACAGACTTCAATTAACTGCTGTTTTAAATTGACACTCATTTTACATCGATATTTTGCAGAGTAAAAGGTCCGTAATTTCGCATTTGCCGAACGATCCAGTTTATCCTGTTTTGAATATAATTACTTGCCGGATTAGCCCTATATCGCCTTGGATTGGGTAGAATTGCGGCAATTGCAGCCGATTCATACATGGTCAATTTAGCTGCCGGTTTATTGAACCAGGCCTGCCCTGCGGCTTCTGCTCCATAAATCCCCTTGCCCATTTCAATAGAGTTTAAGTACACCTCCATAATCCTCTCCTTGCTCCAAAAAACTTCGATCAAAAATGTAAAATAAACTTCTACTCCTTTTCTAAGCCAGCTGCGGTTAGGCCAAAGAAATACATTTTTTGACGTTTGTTGGGAAATGCTACTCGCGCCCCTTACCCGTTTTCCGCTATTATTCCTTTCAATTGCTTTTTCAATCGCTTTTATATCAAATCCGCTGTGATTCAAAAAGTTTTGATCTTCACTGGAAATTACCGCCAGTTGCAAATGCCGGGAAATATCATCAATTGGAACCCAGTCGTGATGAATCTCTTCCTTCGGATTTTCAAAATAACGAATGACCATTAGTGGTGTTGCCGGAACAGGAACCCATTTATACAAGACCACCATAAAAATACTGAAGGCAAAAAGCCATAAAATCAGTTTAAACAAAAATTTAAAAAGTCGTTTCATATGTTGATGAGTATTGTTTTATCCAGATCGCTCTCTGAAAAAATTCAAAATTCCAGATTTAAAATTCAAATGTCTTGTTACTTTTTTCACTTCTAATTTAAACCAATTCTGCCAATTCCCTGCCAATGGCCACACCCATTCCGCCTAAACGCACTCCGCAAACCACATTTTCCGAGATCTGTTTCAGGATAGGTTTCTTTTGATTTCCCACTCCCATGATCCCGCTCCATCTTTGGTCGATTTCAAATTCAGTATTGGGTAAAATCGCCAATTTCAGGAGCTCTTCCAGTTTATTCTGAATTAGTTCAGTCTGTGCAATACTCGTGGTTTCTTCAGTTTTTAGATCGAGGTTTCTTCCTCCTCCCAGTAATATCCGGTCATCGATATTACGAAAGTAATAATAGCCTTTATCTAGATGAAAAGTGCCTTTTAACTGAAGGTTTTTTATGGGTTTTGTGATCAATACCTGGGCACGTGCAGGTTTTACTTCTGAAATTCCCAGTGAGGAAGCAAACCCGTTTGTAGTGATCATTAATTTATTGGTACTGAATTGAAACTGATCTGTTTTTACCTCTACCGAATTATTTTTTTCTGAAAATTCCTCTACGGTGATATTGTTTAATATCCTGATCCCGGCATTCTGCACTTTTTGAAGTAGGGCTTCCATCATTTTACCTGTATTTATCTATCCTTCAAATTGGTTAAAAATAAGTGGTTCATGAATATTCTTAAATCCAAAGCTATTTGTCCGGGTACTAAAAACCGGTTTCTCAAAAACAGGTTCCAACAGTTTATTGACATAATTCATTTTTGAAACACATTGTTCAAAAAGTTCCAGATCCCGGGGTACAAAAAGCTCGTAACTACCCCAGGATTGGTAATCTATTGCTTTATCACCCAGATTATTTCTCAGCAACTTCAAGCCATCCACTCGTTTTTGAACCAGATCCAGAATTTCGGTTTCGGAATGTGAATTTAGATCGTCCAAAATTTCAGAAAGGCTTCCAAAACAGGCAAAACCTGCGTTTTTAGTGCTGGCGCCGTTGGGGAGAAATCCGCGTTCCAAAATCAGGATATTGGCTTTTGGAAACCGCTCTTTTAGACGTAAGGCAGTATTCAGGCCAACAATCCCGCTGCCTACAATGGTGTAATCTATATTTGAAAGCCAGGTTTGATATTCCCAGTAGGAAAGGTTCATTTTTTAGGTTTAGAAGCTGAAATTACGGAAAGTTTAGGGAATTTCTATATTAGACCTCACAGGTCTTTGAGACGGGTGAGGTTTGGAGAAAGCTTTTGCGTTAGGGACAGAAGCGGTTAGCTTTTTGGGAATTTTCTCCCAAAAACTAAAAGCGGATGGCCCGCCCCCGCGATTTTTATTCGCGGGGGAACGCCCAAAAAAAACCCCCGAAAAATTCGGGGCTTGGTTTTAATCATTTACGATAGGATCCATTTTCCAGGATTCCATAAATTTTGTGGTGTAATTTCCATCTATATAATCAGGATGGTCCATCAATTGCCTGTGGAATGGGATGGTGGTTTTCACACCTTCTATCACGAACTCGTCCAGGGCGCGCCGCATTTTGCTAATGGCTTCATCCCTTGTTTGGGCGGTAGTGATTAACTTGGCGATCATTGAATCGTAATTGGGTGGGATGGAATAGCCGCTGTAAACGTGAGTGTCTATACGAACTCCGTGCCCACCGGGAGCATGTAAATTGGTAATCATTCCCGGACTTGGCCTAAAATCGTTATAGGGATCTTCGGCATTGATCCTGCATTCTATGGCATGCAATTTCGGAAAATAATTTTTTCCTGAAAGTGGCACTCCGGAAGCGACCAGAATTTGTTCCCTGATAAGATCATAATCTATTACCTGCTCGGTAATTGGGTGTTCTACCTGGATTCGTGTATTCATTTCCATGAAGTAGAAATTCCGATGTTTATCTACCAAAAATTCCACCGTTCCGGCGCCTTCGTATTTTATATATTCTGCAGCTTTTACGGCCGCGTCTCCCATTAGATTCCTGAGTTTATCTGTCATAAACGGGGATGGGGTCTCTTCGGTAAGTTTTTGATGACGACGCTGAATGGAGCAATCTCTTTCGGAAAGATGACAGGCTTTACCTGTGCTGTCACCTACGATTTGAATTTCGATATGCCTTGGTTCCAGGAGCAGTTTTTCCATGTACATGCCGTCGTTTCCGAAAGCCGCAGCGGCTTCCTGGCGTGCAGAATCCCAGGCATCATGAAGTTTCTCTTCTGTTAGAACGGCGCGCATTCCTTTTCCTCCACCGCCGGCAGTAGCTTTAAGCATCACGGGGAAACCCATTTCTTTGGCTACTTTAAGGCACTCGTCATAATCTTTCAAAATCCCATCAGATCCAGGAATACAGGGTACTCCTGCCTCCATCATGGTGGCGCGGGCAGAAGCTTTATCGCCCATCCTGTCGATCATGGTTGGACTTGCCCCAATAAATTTAATGTCGTGCTCCTCACAAATCTTTGAGAATTTGGAGTTT
>JBDNHN010000206.1:0-2654 GCA_041688725.1 Gillisia sp. | reverse complement strand
ATTCTTGCTTATGCCACCAGTGCTATTCGTGAAGCAGAAAATGGAGGCGATTTTATTAAAGAAGTGGGAGAGCAAGTAGGAATTAGGGTGCGTGCTATTTCAGGAAAGATGGAAGCCGAAATGATTGGTTTTGCTATAAGGTATAGTATCGTTTTAAGCGAAGAAATGGTTCTTATGGCAGATATTGGCGGTGGTAGTGTTGAATTTATAATAGGTAACAACAAAGAATTTATCTATTACAATAGTTTAAAATTGGGAGTTGCCAGGATGGCTGCGGCATTTGTAGATTCAGATCCTATTGGAGAAAAAGACATTAAAAAATTGCAAAAACATTTTGAGAAAGAACTGGCGGAAGTAGCTAAATTGGCTAAAAAGCACAAGGTAAAGACAATAATCGGTTCCTCCGGTACAATGGAGAATATTGGGGAAATGATAGCCGGTAGAACTTCTCTTACCGCTAAAATGAGCTTGAATGAACTGCAATTTAGCGCAGATGATTTTAAAGATTTGTATAAAGATTTTATCAAACTCAATAAAAAACAACGTCTCAAAGAAAAGGGTTTAGAGGAAAAGAGAGTTGAGATAATCAATCCCGGGATGGTTTTAGTAAAATTTCTTGTGGATAAATTTAAAATTGAAAACATTAAAATTTCTGAAGCTGCGCTTCGGGAAGGAATGATCCTGAATTATATCAACAATAAAAAAGAGGAGCTTAACCTGGACCTTGTGGCAAATTTTAAAGATCCACGACGCAGAAGTATTTATGAATTGCTGCGGAAGTGTAACTGGCCCGAAGCGCATTCTCAACACGTTTCCAATTTTTCGTTACAGCTTTTTGATGAATTCAAAGAAGAACTGAAATTAAAAGAATCAGACAGGGAATTGCTGGAATATGCGAGTTTAATGCACGATATAGGTTATTATATTTCGTACCGAAAACATCATAAACACGCCCTCTACCTTATTAGAAATTCAGACTTACTTGGCTTTAAGGAAGATGAAATAAATATTATGGCCAACGTGGCCAGGTACCATAGAAAATCTACACCGCACAAGCGTCACAAACGCTATAAACAATTGAATAAAAAATCCCGGATAAGGGTAAAAAAACTTTCGGCACTTTTAAGGGTGGCTGACGGTTTGGACCGCAGCCATTATCAAAACGTGCAAAAACTGGAAATAAATAATAAAAAAGAAACAATTAATCTACTTATCACAACACATAGCGACCCTGAGCTCGAAATATGGGGAACTTTGCGAAAAGGAGATTTACTGGAAAAATTAACCGGTAAAAAACTAAAGGTTTTTCAGGTTTTTAAAAATGCGAAAAAATAATTTAAATTAGTTAAAAACTAATCCTCCGGCTGCACACCGTCCATCCCCGCCGAAAACTCAACGACATTAGCAGCAACATCATATGCGGCAACTCCCTCATAGACGATAAAAAGGTTGCCGGCAATAAAGCCTTTAAATGAGAAGAGGAAATTTAGCAAATCTTTAAAAAATGACAATAACCTGCGCTTTTTCTGCAATAATCTGGCTTAAAAGTCTAAATTGCTGTCAATATAACATGTTGGCATTAATTTGACAAAAATGAGCACTATCCCTATTAAAAATACTACTAGTCTTATCTTAATAATCTTAACTCTAATAGCTTGTGATTCTCCGGCATATATATCAGGAAGATTAGAAGGCATAGAAAAGAAAGACATAAAGATTTATCTAATTCAACCTGAAACCTTACGGGAGGTAGCTGCTTCATTATTTGGAAAAGTCATAGATTCTGCCGTAGTAGATGCTGATGGCAACTTTAAGTTCCGCAATTTGCCAAAAACTAAAGAACCTGTATTGTTAGAATTAGCCATACAGCTCTCCGGAAAGTCTCCTAAATATTTACAAACTGACGATCCAAGCAGGTCTAATTATATGCCAATTCTATGGCAAATGGGAGAACCTCTGCATATCACTGCCAAAGTGGATGAATTTCAAAAAAGTTTTTCAATTGAACAGCCTTCAGAAATTAATAAAGCTTTATTAGATTTAAGAGATATCAATCAGAAAGCTTACCAAACTTATCTTGCAGGAAAGCATTGGCAAATAGAAGATGGCAGTCAATTGTTGGAAAAGGAACACGCTGTCTTACAATATCAGACGGAGCTAATAAATTTTGCAGATAGCATACCGCAGCTTATGCCGGCACTTGTGGCATTAAGATGGGTAAGTCCGGTACATTATTATGAACGTGTGCCTGAATTTTTGGTGAGTCAATGTAATAAATGGAAGAAAGAACAACCAGATCATCCATGGGTAAAACAGCTTTGTAAACAAAGTGACCCCTCTAATTTACCGGTTTTAGTAGGAGATGTATTTCCAAATCTCAAGTTTCCCATGATAACAAAGGATACACTTTCTCTTAAAGACCAATTAGGCAATAAGCTCACTATTATAGACTTGTGGGCATCCTGGTGTGCTCCTTGCCGAAAGGAAAACCGTAAGGTTTTAGTACCTATTTGGAATGAATATCATGACCAAGGTTTACAAATTGTTGCTTATGGTCTGGAAAGTGATGAGTCTGCCTGGAGAGCCGCTATAGAGCGGGATGGAACAAATCAATGGTTTCATGCATCAGATTTGCAAGGAGATGATGCACCTTT
>JBDNHN010000205.1:0-5886 GCA_041688725.1 Gillisia sp. | reverse complement strand
ATTTGCTGTTCTCTGCCACCCTAAATGAAGATGTTACCAACATCAACCAGATCTTGTTGCGCGATCCCCTGGTTGTTAAAATTGAACCGGAAAGTGATAATATTGACCTGATCTCACAACTGGCTTATTTTGTGCCGGAAGAGAAAAAAGGGCAACTTTTGCGTTATCTAATCAAACACAAGAATTTAAAACAGGTATTGGTTTTTACATCTTCAACTTATAAAGCAGATAATGTGGCCGATAAACTGCGCAATAACGGAATAGACGCCAAGGCAATTCACAGTAAAAAAAGCCAGAAAGCAAGGTCTGAAGCTTTGAGTAAATTCAAATCTGGGGAAGTTCGCGTTTTAGTTGCCACCGATCTTATTTCACGTGGGATAGATATTCAGTTCTTGCCTTATGTGATCAATTATGAATTGCCCCGATCTCCCAAGGATTATATTCACCGAATAGGAAGGACCGGCCGCGCAGAATCTCCGGGAGAAGCAATCTCCTTTATTTCTCCTGAGGAAGAACATCATTTTAAGATCGTCCAGAAAAAGATGGGGAAATGGGTTACGATGATTGACAGTAAGACCATAGAACTTCACGGCTATTAAACTCGCTATCCTTCTTTATTTTGCGCTTTAGCTTTCTCCACGATCGCTTTTATACGTGCTTTATGCGCCTCCTTCTGCTTGCGCAGTTTCTCTTTTTTTCGCATTAATAGCTTGGTGTGTTTGGCTTTGTTTTGAGCATTTTTTTCAACTCCTTTTTTTGGCATTTTGGGAATATGGATTTACAAGAATTTCTGAAAAGGCAAAAATACCGGAAATTGAGAAGACCTTCTACAATTTGAAACAATTTGTTACAGGTGAAAAAATGATACAGAAATTCCGGCAATATATCAGTAGGAAAAAAGCTAAGGTTTTAGCTTGAAATGACACTAGCGATATTTGTACAATTTTATCAGCCATTTTTTCTTTTGAAATGAAGGTGTATTTTCAGGGAATAACCAAAAAATTAGCTGTTTTTTACGAAATGTGAAAAAGTTTAGATTTCAATGGCATAACTTATCTCCAGTATGATTTTTTCGTCAATACGGTTTTCTATTTCTTGTTTAATATTTTTTATTTTAGCATTATCCAGTGGCTCAGGTGTAACCATCTTTATGGAAATTTTCAGGGTTTTCCTGGATCGGACTTTTACATTTCTTAAAATCACACCCTTAATGGTTGCTCCTTTCAGCTTACTGGTAATAAGGGCTTCCTGTTTTATCCTGCTAAATGAAAGGGATAAGGGTACCGCAACCAAAAGGATAATCAACAGGCTATAAATGAGTCCTATTTTGGCCCTTTTAAATGGGGCAAAACCAAGGATAAGGAAGGTAAGGCCGGAGAACATGATAATTCCAGCAAGGTTAGTTAAATACAATAAAAATGCACCGGAAAACACTTCCCAGTCCCACCAGCCAATGCCAATACCGGCAACGGCAAGTGGTGGGACCAAGGCTACCGCGATAGCCACTCCGGCAAGGCTTTTTGAAATTCCTTCTTTTGCGTGGGCATAGGCTGCGGCAATCCCTGATACAACGGCTATTCCCAAATCTAAAAGATTAGGGGAGAGCTGTGCATCAATTACAGAAGTATGAACCTTCATTGGAATTAAAATGGTTATTAAGGTGGCAAAAAAAAGGGAAACCAAAGTTCCAAACAAAATAGAAATCATCCCTGTTTTTAGCATTTCCTTATCATAACGCACCATTCCCATTGAAAAGGAAACTATGGGGGAAATAATGGGAGCCAGGATCATTGCACCAATAATCACTGGTGAAGAATCAGCAAATAGTCCATAAGTTGCTATAAGAGTAGAAAGGATCATCATGACAATAAAAGCAGAAGTAAGTTGTGCTTTTTCCCTTAAGAGAGTAAATAATTTTTTAAATTCCTCGTCGGTTGCCTTCGGTAACCAAGGGAGTCTTCGCCGGATTAGCTCATCGCGTTTTTCCCCTTTGGGCAAGGCCCCTATTTTTAAAATATTTTTATCGGCATTATCACTATCCTTCATGCTGAATGCACTGACTTGTTTTAGAAGTAAAATTTCGTGTTGCACTTCTAAATTAATTTTCTTTGCGGTGGCTTTTTCTCCGTCTATCGTGAAATTAATTTCAGATGAATACTCAATTTTTAAATTTGAAGTTTTTATTTGGC
This sequence comes from Gillisia sp., assembly GCA_041688725.1. GTDB lineage: Bacteria > Bacteroidota > Bacteroidia > Flavobacteriales > Flavobacteriaceae > Gillisia. The sequence goes on along the minus strand of JBDNHN010000205.1, from coordinate 3,697 downwards.
CGATAAAATATGGAGGTTGCTTCAATATATACGGACTTGGAATAAGGCTGCGAAATAAAAACCAGACCAATTCAGAAACATTTTGAGGTGCCATGATCAAGGCATTAAACATTCCGTCGTTTATGAAACTTTTTGAAACCAACCTTTTTGATACCACCGAGCTAAAAGAATGTTCCACCGCAACGATCCCCAATGCCGAAGTTTGGATCTTTTCCCCGTCTATATTTAACAAAACGGGCTTGTGAGAAAGCCTGATGCATTCTTTGATGTTTTTTAAAAATTTGAAAACCTCAGAAAAAAAATTATTTGTACTTTCTTCCTTCAGTATAAAAACATTCCCAATATTAACTGATTGGAATACCGGTTGTCCATTACAAAATAACAGATCCAGCTTATGGTTATCTTTGCCATTCAAAATTTCCCCAAGCGCATCTTCAAGTTTTTCTGAGAGCCCCAAACCTTTGATGATATATTTATTTTCGGGATGCGCTAATATCCCTGTCTCCCAGCCATTTTTTGCCGCAAGTGGTATGAATTCCCTTAAATTAACATCGTCCAAATAAGTGATTAGAAGTGCATCTTTTTCCGGGGTGAAATCAGAATTGAGTGGGAATGAAACCAATTGGTGATCCCTGCCCTCAATCAATGGGATTATTTTTTCTTCTACTTCTTTAAGATCCGCGGAAATGTGAAGAATATACAACATGAAGTTAACTGTTCAGGTTTTATACCTGCAAGTTAATATTTTTAAAATTTGATATCTAGTTTTTAACCTATCATTGGCAGATAAACAAGTTGAAAATTCAAGGTTCAAGGTTCAAAGTTCAAAATTCCAGATTCAAAATTTTAAAACCATAAACCAGTCCCGAATTGACGAAACCCAAATCAATGCCATTTTAAATAATCAGAATACCCGGTTGGGTAGAGAAAATGAGCATCTATATGTGAGACGGTATTCTTGTATTTGGCTATTTCAGACATTTTTTTTCATCCGGGGGAATTTCCAAATTTATCCCAATGTTTATCGTGACTTTCTTGATTTGGAAGGCTAATTAAATACATCAGATTATGTCTTGATCACATGGTCACTTTTTTTTACATTTCCACTTCTACCTCATTCCGAATAAGGTCCTCAAAAGTTTCCCGTTTCCTGATCAAATGCGCTTCCCCGTTGTACCATAGAACCTCGGCCGGCCGGTAACGGGAGTTGTAATTGCTGGCCATGGTGAAGCAATATGCACCGGCATTGCTGAAACACAGCAGATCGCCTTCTTTTATTTCTGGGATCCTGCGGTTGGTAGCAAAAGTATCTGTTTCGCATATATAGCCAACTACCGAGTAAAATCGCTCTTTTCCCTCCGGATTTGAAATATTTCTGATCACTTGCTGTGACCCATAAAACATGGGACGTATCAAATGGTTAAATCCGCTGTCTACACCTGCAAAAACAGTGGAAGTGGTTTGTTTTATTACATTTACCCGTACCACAAACTTTCCGGCTTCGCTCACCAGGAATTTTCCGGGTTCAAAGGCCAGGGTAAGTTCGCGGCCATATTCTTTGCAGAAGGATTTGAATTTTTTGGTCAGTTTTTCGCCCAATTCTTCTATGTCGGTTTCAATATCACCTTGTTTATAAGGTACTTTAAATCCGCTACCGAAATCCAAAAATTCAAGATCTTTAAAATGTTTTGCTGTATCAAACAAAATTTCCGAAGCATATAAAAACACTTCAATATCCAGAATATCACTGCCCGTATGCATATGAATCCCGTTGATATTCATTCCGGTGTTTTCCACGATCCTCAATAAATGTGGGATCTGATGAATTGAGATCCCGAATTTGGAATCGATATGTCCCACAGAGATATTTGTATTTCCCCCTGCCATCACATGCGGATTGATACGAATGCAAACCGGCACCTTGGGATGGCGCGTTCCGAATTGCTCCAGGATGGACAAATTGTCGATATTGATTTGCACACCAAGTTTGGATACATCCTCAATTTCTTCCAGGGAAACCCCGTTTGGGGTAAATATAATTCTTGAAGGATCAAAACCCGCTTTAAGTCCCAATTGTACTTCCTGAAATGAAACCGTGTCCAGTCCGGAGTCCAGGCCTTTAAAAAGTTTTAAAATGGAAATATTGGAAAGTGCCTTTACCGCGTAATTTATCCTGAGCTTTTTTACTTTGCTGAAAGCATTCGTAAGCCGATGATATTGGGATTTAATTTTTTCAGCATCGTATACATAAACAGGGCTTCCAAATTCCGCAGCAATTTTAATAAGGTCTTGATCTTTCATTTAATAATTTCTTTAGAAAGGACAAAAATAAATTAGATTTTTAATTATCTGCAAGTAATGTCAGAAAATAACATAATCCGGATAATTGTTTAAAACCTAACAATACCTTATTACTATCATAATTTAAGCATAAAAGGATTATGCACCTATTCTTCAAAGGCTAATATGGCTTGTTCTTTTTCTCTTTTTCTACGTACGACAATAATTCCCAGCGCAATAAATACTCCGGTTCCGGCCATTGCAGCCCCCACAAGCGTTGCAGATTCTATACCGTAACCCATAGCAATTGGTAAGCCGGCAAAATAAGCTCCGCTCGCATTCCCAACATTAAAGGCACTCTGGTTAAGGGAGGATCCAAGCATTTCAGATCCTTTTGCTGTAGTGATCATCGCCATTTGAATAGGGGTAGCAAGACAAAAAGCAAAGGTGCTTATTAAAAAGGTCAATACCAGCACAGCGATTTTACCATCTGAAAAGAAGGTGTTGCTAAGCAGCAAAACTACCATTATGATAAGGGTGATAACTACAGCATTGATGGGGGAGTATTTTTCAGCAAGTTTGGCACCGATAAAATTACCCACAACCATCCCAATTCCTGCTAGTATCATTACATAACTTACCATTCCTTCCGGATGTCCGGCTACATCGGTTATTAGAGGAGCAATATAACTGTACCAAGAGAAAAATCCGCCGGTACCAATAGTGGTAAGCAAGAAAACCATCCATAATTCGCCTCGCTTTAAAACTTTAAGATCCTTTAGCAGGCCGTTGGAAGATGATTTTGGCAGTACTGGCATCCAAAATTTTACTCCAAGTACAGCAAGCACCCCAACTACTCCAACCGCCATAAATGAAACTCCCCAGCTAAAATGCTGGCCTAAAAAGGTGCCTAATGGAACTCCCAATACATTGGCAAGGGTTAACCCGGTAAACATTATAGCGATTGCCTGAGCAGATTTTCCGGGTTTAGCCAGTTTTCCGGCTACTACAGCTCCAATACCAAAAAAGGCACCGTGTGGCAAACCCGATAAAAACCGAACTACCATTAAAGTATTGTAACTATTTGCAAAGCCGGAGAGGGTATTGAATACGGTAAACCATACCATTAACCACATAAGGATCTTATGGGCCGGCCATCTTCCTGCTATCCCGGTAATAATAGGCGCTCCTACCACTACTCCAAGTGCATAAGCAGAAATAAAATGCCCTGCCTGTGGAATAGTTATTTTTAGATCTTCTGCAACATTGGGAAGGATCCCCATAATAACAAATTCTGTCATTCCAATCCCAAACCCTCCAATGGCTAAGGCAATTAATGCTTTCTTCATTTTGACAAAAAATTAATATGCAAAAGTAGCTGAGAAATCGCATTAAATCAGTAAAATTTTTGTTTAAT
>JBDNHN010000204.1:0-3480 GCA_041688725.1 Gillisia sp. | reverse complement strand
GGTTGAGGTTTCGGTTACGGCAAAATTTTCCCTTAAGTCCTGTTTAATTTCAACCGGATCCTGATCTATCCCTTCTTTGTCAAGCAAATCGCTGTATATTTTCCCTGTATGTCCGCCCCGGGTATAGATCGCGGTGGAATTTCCTCCCAGGCGGTGAATTACCCTGGCAACATTTACGCCTCCTCCGCCCGGATCTATCATTGGCGGCTGGCATCTCAGTTTTATATTTGGTTCCAGGTGGTCAATAGTGGTATAAGTGTGCAGCGCTGGATTTACGGTTGAGGTTAGGATATTTTTCATTCGGTCCGGTATTAAAATTGAAAAATTCCTCCTTCCTATCAAATTTTATTGAAAAATCTAAATTTAAGAATGACATATATCCTTTTAGAAAAGAAATAGAATGGTTATATTTAGAGAAGTTAAAAACCTGACATCATGGAAATATCACTTTTTTTAGCAAAGTTTTGGGGTTGGTATCTTTTGATCTTTTTCTTCGTTCTAAGTTTTAATCCTAATCGGATCAGGCAGATCTTCGAAGATGTGAAAGATCAAAAGTTTCTTATTATAACCTCTTTTTTAGCAGTAGTAATTGGATTGCTCAACATTCTTTTTCACAATATCTGGGAGCCGGACTGGCGGTTTATAATCACAGCTCTTGGATGGGTGTCACTTTTTGAAGGCCTGGTGGGCTTTAGTTTCCCCCGGCAATTGGCAAAATGGCTTGAATATATTAATATAAAGTTGGTACAGGTGATCTATGTGCTCTTATTTCTGCTGGGAGTATTCTTATTGAATATGGGATACCAATTAGTGCCTTATTGATCTTAAAAACATAAAGAAATGGAAGTGCTCATAAAAAAATTTAAGGAGATTGGAATGAAAGATCTCCCATTGGTTGGAGGGAAAAACGCTTCCCTGGGAGAGATGTACAATGAGTTGACCTCTAAGGGAATTCAAATTCCTAATGGATTTGCAACAACTTCCGACGCGTTCTGGAAATTTATGAAGGACAATCAGCTTGAAAAACCTTTAGAGGATTTGCTGAAAGATCTAGACAGAAAGAATTTTTCCAATCTTGAAGAAATTGGCTTCGGGGCGAGAAAACGTATTATGGATGGAAATTTATCTGAAGGTTTTCGTGAAGAAATTATTGAGGCTTATCATTATTTGAGCGATAAGGTTGATCTTGATGTCGCTGTGCGAAGTAGCGCCACCGCAGAGGATCTGCCCGAGGCCAGTTTTGCGGGCCAGCACGACACCTTTTTAAATATTAGGGGAGATAAAGCATTGCTGCATGCCGTCAAGGAATGTTTTGCATCCTTATATACCGACAGGGCAATAAAATACCGCGAGGATAAAGGCTTTTTGCATAACGATATCGCTTTATCTGTCGGGGTACAGATGATGGTACGTTCAGATAAAGCCTGTTCCGGAGTTGGTTTTACTATAGATCCGGAATCGGGTTTTGAAAATGTGATCCTCCTTTCTGGAGTTTGGGGACTTGGGGAGAATATCGTGCAAGGCACCATAACCCCGGACGAGTTTTATGTTTTCAAACCAACATTAAGTGAGGGAAAAAATGCAATTCTGGAAAAAGAACTTGGGGACAAGACTAAAACCATGATCTATTCCTCCTCAAACGGTCATTCTTCATTGATAAATATTGAGACCGAAGAAGCCAAACAAAATCAGTTTGTGCTTTCAGATGAAGAAGTGATCACTTTGGCTAAATGGGCTTTTGAAATTGAAAAACATTATAAAAAACCTATGGATATTGAATGGGCAAAAGACGGGATCTCTAATTCCCTATTTATAATCCAGGCGCGACCCGAAACCGTTCATCATCCAAAAAAGAAAAATGTTTACATTGAATATAAATTAAAAGAGAAAAGAGAGGTGCTGGTCACAGGGAATGCCGTTGGCTCTAAAATAGCCGTTGGGGTGGCTAGAATATTAAAGTCTCCCAAAGAGGCTGATAAGCTCAAAAAGGGAGATATTATAATAACAGATACTACCAGTCCGGATTGGGATCCTTTGCTTAAAAGATCGGGAGGAATTGTTACCAACCATGGCGGCAGGACAAGTCATGCTGCAATAGTGGCACGGGAACTTGGGGTTCCTGCGGTGGTAGGAACAGATAATGCCACCCTAAAAATCAAAGACGGGGATATTATTACAGTTTCCTGTTCTGAAGGGAAAACCGGATTTGTTTTTAAAGGGGAATTGGCTTTTGAAGAAAATCAATTCGATCTAAGCGCGATTAAACTTCCAAAAACCGAAGCTAAATTTATTCTCTCAGATCCGGACCAGGCATTTCAGCTTTCCTTTTATCCCAATAATGGGATTGGGTTGCTTAGAATGGAATTCATAATTACCCATAGGATCAAAGTTCATCCCATGGCATTGGTAAAATTTGATGAGTTAAAGGATGCTTCGGTAAAAAAAACGATTGAGGACTTAACCAAAAATTACCCGAATAAGGAAGATTATTTTATAGATAAACTTTCCCAGGGAATTGGCATCATGGCCGCGGCATTTTATCCAAAAGAAGTGATCGTCCGGATGAGTGATTTCAAAACAAATGAATACGCGAATTTAATAGGAGGTGCCCAATTTGAGCCCAAAGAAGAAAACCCAATGCTGGGTTTCAGGGGTGCAGCCAGGTATTATAACGAGTTATACAGGGAAGGTTTTCAACTGGAGTGCAAAGCCATTAAAAAAGTGAGGGATGAGATGGGATTGACAAATGTAAAAGTGATGATCCCTTTTTGCAGGACCCTGGATGAAGGCAAAAAAGTGATCAAAATAATGGCCGATCAACAATTGGTACAAGGGGAAAATGATCTTGAAATTTATATGATGGTGGAAATCCCGAGTAACGTAATACTCGCTGAGGAATTCGCTGAAATTTTTGACGGATTTTCCATAGGCTCAAACGATCTTACCCAGCTTACCCTGGGAATAGACCGGGATTCTGAACTGATGGCAGAAATTTTTGACGAAAATGACCCTGCTTCCAAAAAAATGATTTCCCTTGCCATTGAAAGAGCCAATAAAGCAAAAAAGAAAATAGGTTTGTGCGGCCAGGCTCCCAGTGATTTTCCGGAATTTGCCGCTTTTTTGGTCAGAGCGGGAATAAACAGTATTTCATTTAACCCGGACGCGCTTCTAAAAGGAATTGAAAATATCAATAAGGCTGAAGCTGCAGGAAAAAAAAGTTATGCCTTATAATAAGTATTTAAAGTGCCTAAAGTATAAAGTACTTAGAGTAAAAAAAAGTAAAAATGGATTCTTACTAACTAAAACAGAGAGGTCTTTTTCAAATTCCTATTTTAGAAATTTGAAGACAACATCTTTTTGTTTAGCTGCTAAGATCAAAAGGCCTCTCGAAAAGTTCGAAAGAAACTCAAAGTGCCAAATAAAATCCTTTGTGCTTTTGGGAACTCTGTATAAATAAAAACACGGGATAGAGTATGCTAT
>JBDNHN010000203.1:0-3415 GCA_041688725.1 Gillisia sp. | reverse complement strand
TTCTTCTCCGGTAAGTTATGCACAGAGCAGTGAAGTGAGAAAGGAATTTCAAGATGAAGAGCTATTAAAGGCTAAATTCGTTTCAACAGATATCAAATCTAAAGACAAGTCAATTTAAAACTCAGGCGATGAATTCAATCGACATAAAAAGAATCTATAATGTGCCATCAGACACCGATGGTTACAGGGTATTGGTAGACAGGGTCTGGCCCCGTGGAATTTCTAAAATAGATGCAAATCTCGATGAATGGAATAAAGAAATTGCACCCTCAACAGAGTTAAGAAAATGGTTTGATCATAAGGAAGAACGCTCTGATGATTTCGCCCAGCTCTATGGTAAGGAGTTAATGACCAAAGCAGAGGAAGTAAACAGATTTAGAACCATTGCTAAAAAAAAAGGCATAACATTGTTATACGGTGCAAAAAACCCTGAAATAAATCAAGCAATTGTGCTGAGGGATGTTATTAATGCAAATGTTTAAAAATTATATAGATATTTTCAAAAGCCGTCAATATGGAATAAAAGCAGAAAAATTCATTACTGTAAATTCCCAATAAATAAAAGTGTCAATTTAAAACTATCGCTAAAGAAATTAACTCTCCAATGGTATTTACGGCGAAAGTGTTACAAATATTGACTAAAAGTGGTATCATAGATTCCGTAAAAGGCGCCGCCGGTGACTTTGAAATAAAAAATGACCAGTTCGCTAAAATTATGATAAGCCGCATAGTGGCTTAGATTGACGGAAACACTGTTTATACAAATTGTGGTGGGGTTTATAATTGTTCAGAGATCACTGCTTGCTCTGTCCATTTTAAATTTAAACGCATTAGGGACGATTTAAAAGAAATACTGGAGACAACCTCTATGTTTGATTTATCAAATAACATTAATAATAAATTTGCCCTTTTAAAATGGTAAATCTCACAAATACTGCAATCCCTATTAAAACTATTTATAATTAAAAATCATTATAGCGTTGAGCCATAATACATTAAATTTTAATTAAAATGAAAAAAAAGAAAATAATTGTGATTGGCGGCGGATTCGCCGGTATTCAGCATGTCAGAAATTTGGATAAAAACCTTTTTGAGATAATTTTAATTGACAGAAGTAACCATCATCAATTTCAACCATTATTCTATCAGGTTGCCACCTCACAAATTGAGCCCTCGAACATATCATTCCCATTTCGGTATATTTTCAAAAACAAGAAACATGTTCAAATAAGGTTGGCCGAGGTATTAAATATTGATACCGAAAAAGATATGATAAATACTAGCATAGGTGATTATAATTATGATTATTTAGTAATTGCAATTGGTTGTAAAACAAATTTCTTTGGCAACAATCAAATTTGTGAACATTCATTTACTTTAAAAACAACCTATGAGGCAATTAAAATACGGAACCACATACTGCAGACCTTCGAAAATATTATTTCGGCAACAGGCTTTGAAAAGGAAAGTTTATTAAACTTGGTAATTGTTGGTGCGGGTCCTACGGGTGTTGAGTTGGCTGGTGCATTTGCCGAAATTAAAAAAAACATCTTGCCAAAAGATTATCCGAGAATCGATTTTACAAAATTTAAGGTCTCTTTAGTGGAAGGAACTAAAAACACTTTGAATAATATGAGTGATATGGCAAAAGCTGCCTCACGAAAATATTTGGAAAACATGGATGTAAGGCTAATTACCGAAACATTTGTAACCGGTTATGATGGTGATATCCTTAAATTAAGCAACGGGGATACAATTCATACCAAAACAGTTATTTGGGCGGCCGGTGTTACAGGGAATACAATTCAAGGCTTGCCAAACGAGTGTCTTACCTTTGGTAATCGGTTAAAGGTAAATAGGATAAATAAGGTTGTTGAAAGTAAAAATATTTTCGCAATTGGTGATATCGCATATATGGAAACGCCAAAATACCCTAAAGGACATCCTCAATTGGCAAATGTTGCAGTAAATCAAGGGAAGAACTTAGCGAAAAATTTCAAAAGAATTATCGAGGAAAGAGAACCGCTTGCTTATGAATATAAAGATCTTGGTTCAATGGCTACGATTGGGCGAAATAAAGCAGTTGTCGATTTTCCGTTTGTCAGCTTTAAAGGTTACTTCGCTTGGTTTATCTGGATGTTTCTACATTTAATGATTATTCTAAGTGTCCGAAACAAATTAATAATCTTTATTAATTGGGCCTGGGTTTACTTCACAAAAGATTCTTCGCTTCGATTGATTCTCACTCAAAATAAGGAGACCTGTAATGTAGAAAAAACATAAAATCCCTAAGATTATCACCCCAGATTTATTAAACAGGGGGTGTTTTATGTTATATAAGGTTGAGGTGCTGAAAGATTTATAGAATCCCCTATTGAGCATTTTTTAGCCTTATAAGAAAAGCTGCTTAAAAGTAGGCTTGTACAAGCAATTAATTTAACATGTTGTTATAGTGCGTTTTAATTCGGTTACATAAACTTTGTACTATATATTCCTTTTTATAAATTTCGTGATTTTCATTTTTTATAATTTCAGATTCCAAATTTAATTTCTTAAACCAAATATGTTCAGGTATAAACTGGTCTTTTTCGCCAAAAATAAGTTGGATATAACAATCAGGTCTTTTTATTTCGTAACGCAATCGAGTTGAAGAAACTGCATAGAGTTTGTTTATTTTAAGTCCTTTGAGTGCTGCTTTCCAAGCAATTGTTCCTCCAATGCTAAATGCAAGGACATTTACTTCTTCATTTTCTAATTGCAATAATTTATTAACGGCATTATTTATTCTGCCATTTATAAATTGTGAATGTAATTCTTTTTCAGTCAAATCGGTTTTGTCGATTCCGGCAAGTTCGCACGAATCATAAAAGATTAATTGAAAATCCGGTTTTAATAATTCCTTATAATTTTTAATCCAAGGTGAATTATCAAAACCCCATAAATCAGATAAAATAAGTAGTTTTAATTTCATTTAGGTCATCAATTTTCAAATGTACCACAACCCCAGTCTGTATAAAAACCTAAATTTACTGCCAATTAGGGACTAAAATAAGCTTTTAAAACTTGGAATTAGGGCAGGATTTATAGGATATTGGATCAGTTGGATATAATGACATTAAAATAGCTTTGTAAGCCTGGATTACGACGGATAAAAAGAATCAACTTGATCAAGAATATTAGGGTTCTGAATCGTGCCAGATAGAACGTTTCAAATAATGCCACTTTTGGTTTTTGCTGAATGATATCCGTTATTTGCAGCTGATTATTACGATGTCACTTTGAAAGATCAAGTAAAAACGCAGACTATTAATATAATTGCGTTGCGAAGGAGTTTGATTATATTCACACTTTTAAAATGGATAGCAATCCTTATAAAAATATTTTGTCACTGAAAAAAAATCCAGATGTCAATAGA
>JBDNHN010000202.1:0-2635 GCA_041688725.1 Gillisia sp. | reverse complement strand
TTGAGATCTAAAGGTTCTATAATGGTGATTTCTTGTTCTACAATTTTATCACTCTGTAAAATCTCTGTGGAGACAGTTACAGGGGTGTAAGTAAATAATGCCTCTTTGGTTTTTTTATCTATTGCCGGTTCGCCGGTTTCTTCATCTAAAACCTGCTGTTGGATCGTTGAATAGGACACAACAAAAGCATTGGAATTCATATCCCTGTTAATCATCCAACCTACGATAGCCCATATTATCAAAAAACTAAAACCCAACACTATATTTGCTGCCAAATACTTTTTATAGGTTTGTTTAAACAGCAGATAAAGCACCCAGGTAATAATTGCGATGGGAACTACGGTAATAAGGATATTGGCAATGAGGAACAAGGTGGCATAATTTCCGGACATGATCCTGTTTGTATAATCTTTGGCGAAAATAGTCATGGAACCACCTGCCTGTTCAAAAGCTGCCCAAAAACATACGGTGAACACCGCGAAAAAAACGATCGCGATCATCCTGTCCCTAATTATGGCAGGATATCGGATAATTCTCGAGACAAGTAAATACAAAAACAGCACTAAAGCCACTAGTATTACCTGAGCAGAATAATCGGTTCCTCCAAATTCGAGTATATTACTTCCCCCTATTTTTGAAGCCGGGTCATTGATAATCCAAACCAATCCAAGCACAGCAGTAATAACAATCATAATTTTATCCAGAAAGCTAAAAGGATTTAACCTGTCTCCTTCAAATTCCATGGCGGCTGCTTTGGTTTCTTCGGATTCAGCAATTGGTTTTTTTCCCGCTTCACCAAAAATATTTTGAGCAAGATAAAACTGGACCATTCCTAAAAACATGAAAACACCTGCTAATCCAAATCCATAGCTCCAGCCAATTTTTTCTCCTAAATACCCGCATAACAGGATTCCAAGAAATGCCCCTGCATTCACGCCCATATAAAAAATAGTATAGGCGCCATCTTTTTTCTCAGGATAATCTGTATAGAGTTTTGATATAATTGAAGTTATGTTTGGTTTGAAGAAACCATTTCCAACTATTAAAAAACCTATTCCTATATAAAGAAAAATAGGATCAAATTCCAGTGCGAGGGAAACGTGCCCTAAGGTCATCAAAAAGGCCCCTATAATTACGGCTTTTCTGTAGCCCAAAAATTTATCTGCGAGATAACCTCCAAGAATTGGTGTTAAATATACCAGCGCGGTATAGGTGCCGTACAATGCCAGGGCATCTTCCCGCGGCCAGTCCCATCCACCCAGGCCAAAAGCACTAACTAAAAACAATACCAAAATAGCCCGCATTCCATAATAGGAAAAGCGTTCCCACATTTCGGTAAAAAAGAGCACGAACAATCCCGCAGGATGTCCAAGCACATTGGATTCAAAAAAATTCCCGGCGTTAGGTTTTTCTGGAGTCATGAATTAATTTTTAGGTTCGATTGCAATATCAAAAGGTTCCTGCTCCGGCATATTCCTTTCATCATCTTCAGCACCATGAGTAAGTCTCTTAAGCGGTTTTAGCATCATTATTACTATAGATGCAAATAATACAGTAAAGATGGTTATCCCTATAAAGGTTCTAAACTCCATTTGCGTTTGAACTTCATCAATTATTACGATTCCAGAATAATCCAATTCCTCCTTTGATAATTTTTCGTCCTGATTCCTAAAGTTGAATATGGCATGATAAGGATTTTCCTGAGTGACATTCTCTTCTTTTAAAAGATTGAAGATCTCATTCTCACCAGTTTCATTTTCAAATTTCACCAAGCCTAGAACAGGTTCGTTGGTATTGAGGTCAATCGCCTTAAATTGTCCGTTTTCAGGATATATTTTTGTCTCTATCTTAAAGTTTTTCCCCTTTGCCAGGGTACTGTCTTGAGCGTTTAAAAATGGCGTTAAATCCTCTCTGGACGCGATCAATTCAATTTTGGTAGGTTCTCCCTGAGAAAATTCACCTATCACTCCTGCAACTTTATTCCCCAGACCAGTCGCTGCAAAATAAACCCCCATCATTAAGGAAGCATATCTCATTGGGGCAAGTTTAGTAATAAATGACAATGCTACCGGTGAGGAACAAAGTTCACCAACAGTATGCAGCAAATAGGCTAAAACAAGCCAGTACATTGCTGCCGCGCCGTTAGAAGCATATTGTACGGAAGCCGCGGCCATAAATACAAAACCAAGTCCCATGATGATGACCCCTGTAGCCATTTTGAAAATTGAAGATGCCTCTTTGCTTTTCAATTTTCGTTTTGCCCAGAAATTGGCGATAAGCACTCCAAAAAGGATTATAAATAATGCATTCAGGGATTGAAAAAAGGAAGCAGGAACTTCATTTCCTATTAAGGGTAAACTAAACGGAAGGATCCTGTTGGTTTTATCCAGGGCATAAATATTCATCAAACCACCGGCTTGTTCAAAAGCGCCCCAAAATACAATCGTCAAAATAAAAGACAGCAACATGACCACGTACCTGTCTTTCATAATTTGGCTGGTCAGGTCCTTATAAACCATCATCATTATTCCCACAACCAAAGAAAGGAATATAAACAATAATCCATATCCAAATCCTATTGTGACCCATCCCACGATAGATGCCACAAGCAACACAACTGTTATAATAAGTTGTA